>NZ_JALNUQ010000019.1:0-56031 GCF_026540875.1 Sphingomonas sp. GM_Shp_2 | reverse complement strand
ACCTGCCCCTTACCGATACCGACCGCGGCGCGATGCTGTCGGTCATCGGCGCGTCCTCGGTCGACGATCTGTTCGTCGACGTACCCGAAGCCGCGCGTCTGTCCGGCCCGATCGCGGGCCTGCCGAACCACGCCTCCGAACTCGCGGTCGAGCGTCACATGACCGCGCTGGCCCGCAAGAACACGGTGGCGGGCGAGGTGCCCTTCTTCCTGGGTTGCGGTGCATACCGGCACCATGTGCCCGCCAGCGTCGACCACATGATCCAGCGCGGCGAGTTCCTGACCGCCTATACGCCCTATCAGCCGGAAATCGCGCAGGGCACGCTGCAGATGCTGTTCGAGTTCCAGACGCAGGTCGCACGCCTGCTCGGCACCGACGTCGCCAACGCCTCGATGTATGACGGCTCGACCGCCTGTTGGGAGGCGATCGGCATGGCGCGCCGCATCACCAAGCGCGGCAAGGCGATCCTGTCCTCGGGGCTGCATCCGCACTATGTCTCGGTCGCGAAGACCATGGCGAAATATACCGGCGATGCGCTGGCAACGTCCGCGCCGACGCTGACCGCCGAGACCGATATCGACGCGCTGATCGCGGCGATCGACGGCGATACGTCGTGCGTCGTCGTCCAGTATCCGGACATTCTGGGTCGCATTGCCGACCTGACGCCGCTGGCCGATGCGTGCCATGCGAACAAGGCGCTGCTGATCGCGGTCGTTACCGAGCCCGTCGCGCTGGGGGCGATCCGCTCGCCCGGCGAGATGGACGCCGATATCGTCGTGGGCGAAGGCCAGTCGCTGGGCGTCGGCCTGCAATTCGGCGGACCCTATGTCGGGCTGTTCGGGTGCAAGGACAAATATGTCCGCCAGATGCCCGGGCGGCTGTGCGGCGAGACGGTGGATGCGGACGGCAAGCGCGGCTTCGTGCTGACGCTGTCCACGCGCGAGCAGCATATCCGCCGGGAAAAGGCGACGTCGAACATCTGCACCAACTCGGGGCTATGCGCGCTCGCCTTCTCGATCCACATGACGCTGCTGGGCGAGAAGGGGCTGCGCGATCTGGCCGGCCTCAACCATGCGCTGGCGGTGCAGGCGGCGGAGCGGCTGGCGCAGGTGCCGGGCGTGTCGCTCGTCAACGATGCGTTCTTCAACGAATTCACCGTGACGCTGCCGGTCGAGGCGCGCCCCGTGGTTCGCACGCTGGCGGAGCGCGGCGTGCTGGCCGGCGTGTCGCTCGGCCGGCTGTATCCGGGCGAAGACGCGCTTGCGAACGGCCTGGTGATCGCGGCCACCGAGACGACGACCGCAGAGGATATCGAAACCCTGGCCACCGCGCTGCAGGAGGTGCTGGCATGACGATCAACCAGAGCGGCTGGAAGCCCAGCGCACCCGAGGCCAAGGACGGCGGCGCGCCTGCCACCTTCACCGGCAACAAGGCACTGATGCTCGAAGAGGCGCTGATCTTCGAGATCGGGTCCACCGACACGACGGGCGTCGATATCGTGCCCGCGCCCAAGGCGGCGAGCCGCCTCGGCGGCCTGACGCGCGACGCCGCGATCGGCCTGCCCGGCCTGTCCGAGCCGGAGACGGTGCGCCATTATACGCGCCTGTCGCGCCAGAACTACGCGATCGATCTCGGCCTGTTCCCGCTGGGATCGTGCACGATGAAGCACAATCCGCGGCTGAACGAGAAGATGGCACGCCTGCCCGGCTTCTCCGACGTGCACCCGCTGGCACCGGTCGACACGGTGCAGGGCGCGCTGGAGGTGATCCATCAGCTCGCCCACTGGCTGGTGACGCTGACCGGCATGACCTCGGTCGCGATGAGCCCCAAGGCGGGCGCGCATGGCGAACTGTGCGGCATATTGGCGATCAAGGCGGCGCTGGAGAAGCGGGGCGAGGGGCATCGCAAGGTCATCCTGGTTCCCGAATCGGCGCACGGCACCAATCCGGCGACCGCGGCGTTCGCGGGCTTCAAGGTCGAGGACATCCCCGCCACCGCCGATGGCCGGGTCGACAGCGAGGCGCTCAAGGCTCGCCTGGGCCCCGACGTGGCGGGCGTGATGATCACCAACCCGAACACCTGCGGCCTGTTCGAGCGCGACCTGAAGGACATTTCCGACGCGGTCCATGCCGCGGGCGGCTATGTCTATTGCGACGGCGCGAACTTCAACGCGATCGTCGGGCGCGTGCGCCCGGGCGACCTCGGCGTCGATGCGATGCACATCAACCTGCACAAGACCTTTTCCACCCCGCATGGCGGCGGCGGTCCGGGTTCGGGGCCGGTGGTGTTCTCCGAAGCGCTGACCCCGTTCGCGCCGCTGCCCTTTGTCGAGAAGACCGGCGAAGGCTTCCGCCTGGTCGAGGAGGAGACGGCGGACGAGCATCATGCCGACAGCTTTGGCCGCATGGTCGCCTTCCACGGCCAGATGGGCATGTTCACCCGCGCGCTGACCTATATCCTCAGCCACGGCGCGGACGGTTTGCGCCAGGTCGCCGAGGACGCGGTGCTGAACGCCAATTACGTGCTGCGCAGCCTGGAGAACACGCTGGACGCGCCCTTCGCGAACAGCGGCCCGTGCATGCATGAGGCGATCTTCTCCGACGAAGGGCTGGCGGACGGCTTCTCGACGATCGACATCGCCAAGGCGCTGATCGACGAGGGTTTCCACCCGATGACCATGTACTTCCCGCTGGTGGTGCACGGCGCGATGCTGGTGGAGCCGACCGAAACCGAGTCGAAGGCCGCGCTCGACCAGTTCATCGGCGCGCTGCGCTCGGTGGCGGAACGGGCCAAGGCGGGCGATGCCTCGCTGAAGACCGCGCCGCACTTCGCGCCGCGTGCCCGGCTCGACGAGACGCAGGCCGCGCGCAAGCCGGTGCTGGTCTGGAAGGAAACGCTCGCCAAGGCCGCGGAATGAGCAGGGCGGCGGGGTAGGTCAGCCTATCTCGCCGCTTTCGGCTGCGAGAGTGGTGCGGCGCCGCCGCACCGCCTCCCGCCAGACGATCACCAGACCGCTGGCGATGATGATCGGTGCGCCGATCCAGGTCGTCTCGGCCGGCAGCGTGCCGAAGATGGCCCAACCGAACAGCGTGGCCCATAACAGGCTGGAATAATCCATCGGCACCACCAGCGACACGGCACCGCGCCGCAGGCTGGACGTCATCGCGATCTGCGCGGTTCCACCCGCGATCCCGATCAGCGCCAGCCAGCCCCAGGTTTCGGCCGGATGCGGCTTCGCCGACAGGGCATAGACCACGCCCAGCGGTATCAGCGACAGCGTGGAGAACCAGAAGACGGTGGTCAACGCGGCCTCCGTCCGGCCGATCTGGCGCAGCAGGATCATGATGATCCCGGTCAGGAACGCCGCCACCATGCCGCATGTCAGCCCCCAGACCGGCAGGTCGCCGCCCCCCGGCTGGGTCACGATGATGACGCCGACGAACCCGGCAAGTACCGCCCCCCAGCGCCATATGCCGGTCGGCTCGCGCAGGATCAGTGCGCCGAAGATCGTCGCCCAGATCGGCACGCTGAAGCCGATGATCGTCGCCTCCGCCAGCGGCAGCGCCAGGATCGCGGCAAAGGTGAACGCCATCGATATCACGCCGACCACGGCGCGGCTGACATGCGCGCCGAGCCGCTGCGTTGCGACACTGGCCAGCCCCGGCCCGCTCGCGACGACGATTGCGACCAGCATCGCGGCGCCCGCCTGACGGAAAAACAGGATCTCGCCCAGTCCGGCGCCGCTGCGCTCTGCCAGCTTGATGCCAGCGTTCATCACCGCAAAACACAGGACGGAGAGCAGGCGCAGGCCGATGGCCGATGCAAGCGTGTCGGAAGAAGGGGTTACGCGATCCGCGGATGCGCCGGGCTTGGAGGCAATCACGGCCACGGCCTTAGCTGCAACGCAACAATCATCCCACCCCGTATCGATCCCGATCGGGATGGCGCGCGATCGCCTATGGCCTAACCGCCCGGCTTCGCGCTATCGGCACCCCCATGAAACACGCGCTTTCCGTCACCCGCGAGCAGGATTTCGCCGCCTGGTATCAATCCGTCATCACCGAGGCCGACATGGCCGAGGATTCAGGCGTGCGCGGCTGCATGGTCATCCGGCCCTGGGGCTATGGCATCTGGGAGCGGATCCAGCGCCTGCTGGACGACCGGATCAAGGCGACGGGGCACGAGAATTGCTATTTCCCGCTCTTCATCCCGCTCTCCTATTTCGAAAAGGAGGCCGAGCATGTCGAGGGTTTCGCCAAGGAGATGGCGGTCGTCACGCACCACCGCCTGATCCCGGACGGCAAGGGCGGGTTGATGCCCGATCCGGAGGCGAAGCTGGAGGAGCCGCTGGTCGTGCGCCCCACCTCCGAAACGGTGATCGGCACCGCCTTTTCGCGCTGGGTGCAGTCGTGGCGCGACCTGCCCGTGCTCATCAACCAGTGGGCGAACGTCGTGCGCTGGGAAATGCGCACCCGCATGTTCCTGCGCACCGCCGAATTCCTGTGGCAGGAGGGGCATACCGCCCACGCCTCCGCCGAGGAGGCCAAGGGCGAGACGCTGAAGATGCTGGAGGTCTACCGCTCCTTCGCGGAAGATTGCCTGGGCGTCCATGTCATCGCCGGCGAGAAGCCGGAGAATGAACGCTTCCCCGGTGCGGTCGAGACCTGGTCGATCGAGGCGATGATGCAGGACGGCAAGGCGCTGCAGGCGGGCACCAGCCACTTCCTGGGCACCAACTTCGCGCACGCGCAGAACATCCGTTTCCAGAATGCCGAAGGGCAGCTGGAACTGGCGAACACGACGAGCTGGGGCGTGTCGACGCGGATGATCGGTGCGGTCATCATGGTGCACGGTGACGACGACGGATTGCGCGTGCCGCCGATGATCGCGCCGTGGCAGGTCGTGATCGTCCCGATGCTGCGCGACCAGCCCGAGGATGCCGCGATCGTCGATTATGCCCGTGAATTGCAGGCGCAACTGGTGAAGCAGTCCGCGCTGGGCGAGCCGATCCGCGCGATGGTCGATGCACGGCCTGCCAAGGCAGCGACCAAGCGCTGGGGCTGGGTAAAGAAGGGCGCGCCGATCGTCATCGAGATCGGTGGCCGCGACGTGGCCGGCGGCAACGTCTCGGTCATCCGCCGCGATCGCCTGTACCGCGAGGATGGCAAGCTCGACTCGCAGGTCGTCGCGCGCGACGCCTTTGTCGGCGATGCCGCGGCGATGCTGGAGGATATCCAGGCGACGCTGCATGCCCAGTCGGTCGAGAAGCTGCGCGCGAATATCGTCCCTGTCGACGACTGGGCCGGGGTCGAGGCGCATTTCGCCGAGGCGGCGAAGAACCCCGGCTGGGTCGACGTACGCTGGTCCAAGCCGACCGGCGCCGCGCTCGATAGCGTGGTGGAGCGGCTGAAAGCGCTGAAGCTGACGATCCGCAATGCGCCCGCCGGTCAGACGGGATGCGATGACGGCCCCTGCATCTTCACCGGCGCGCCTGCGGTGGAGCGCATCCTGATCGGCCGCGCTTACTGATCGGCAAACCGGTCCCGGCGAAAGTCGGGCCTGATTGCTCTCACCCTTCGCCGCCTTCGGCGTCTTTCCCTCTCCCGGTGGGAGCATCGGGTGAACAGTGCCCCGCACTGTTCAGGTCATGCCGGGGGCATAACCGACCCGATGCTGGAGGGAGCGGCACAGCCGCGGAAGGGTGAGGGCGACCGCGCTTGATTATCGGAAAACGCCTTGTCCTCGGGGCCTTCGCTGGCGCGGCTATTCCGCGATCGCGGACATCAGCAACACCGTCATGATCGTGCCGATCATGCCCGACAGGGCCGCCCACAGCGCGGCCCTTCGCCGCCGCAATGCGCCGCGAAAACCTTCCAGTCGCTGCGCGTCGAGATAATACAGGCCGGGTTTGGCCTCCACCACGGCGCCGAAACGCACCATGCGCCGCAGCATCCGCGCATCCGCCCCGCCATCCAGCGCGACCGCCCGCGCCGGCAGCGTCGCGCCGGCCCCGACCAGCGCCTGCACGATCCTGCGTCTCGAATGTTTCGCCTTGCTCATCACGCCCCCGATGCCCCGGCCTGCCGATAGCATCGCCGGGGCAAAGAGGCTATTAACGCCGGCGCCCGTTGTGCCGGATATTGCCGGGGCGTCCACGCCGCTTCAGCACGCGGGGATGGCCGCGCCCGCGCCTGCCGTCGCGTTCCGGTGGCGCGCCGCCCCCGCCGCCTTCGGGCAGTTCGAAGCGCAGCGCACCGGATACCGGATTGGCCTCCGCCAGTCGCAGCGACAGGCGCTGGCCCAGCGTATATTGGTCGCCGCTATCCTCTCCGGTCAGCGTCCGGGCCGACTCGTCATAGCGGAAATACTCGCCACCCAGGTCGCGGACCGCCAGCAGGCCATCGCCGCCAATGCCCTCGACCGTGGCGAACAGGCCGTAATTCTGCACGCCCGTTACCCGCACCTCGACGATGCTGCCGATATGCTCGGACAGATAGGCCGCGACATAGCGGTCGATCGTCTCGCGCTCGGCCTCCATCGCGCGGCGCTCCAGCCGGCTGATCCCCTCGCCGATGCGGTCCATCTCGGCCGGATCGGGCTTCACGCCGCCGGGACCGAGCGCATAGGCGGCGACCAGCGCGCGGTGGACGACCAGATCGGCATAGCGCCGGATCGGCGAGGTGAAATGCGCATAGCTGCCCAGCGACAGGCCGAAATGGCCGTGATTGGCCGGCGCATAATAGGCCTGGGTCTGGGTACGCAGCACCTGTTCCATCACCTGCGGGCGGAAATCGGCATCGCCGACACGCTCCAGCACCCGGTTGAACGTCGCCGGGCGGATCACCTGGCCAAGGGTGAAGGCGACGTCGAAGGTTTCCAGATAATCCTTCAGCGCCGCCAGCTTCTCGCGCGAGGGCGGTTCGTGGACCCGGTACATGACGGGCGCCTTGCGCGCTTCCAGTGCCTTGGCGGCCGCGACATTGGCGGCGATCATGTAATCCTCGATCAGGCGATGCGCATCCAGCCGCTCGCGCGGCGCGACCGACAGGATGCGGCCCTTCTCGTCCAGCACCACGCGGCGTTCCGGCAGATCGAGGTCCAGCGGCTCGCGTGCATCGCGCGCCTTGGCGAGTGCTGCCCAGCAATCCCATAGCGGGCGCAGCGCCGTCTCGGTCAATGCATGCGGCACCGTGCCGTCGATCGCCGCCTGCGCATCCTCATAGGCGATGTTGGCGGCGATGCGGACAACGGCACGGCTGAAGCGCCAGCCCTTCAACGTGCCGTCCCGGCCGACCTGAAGGTGGCAGGCGAGCGCGGCCCGATCTTCGCCTTCCTTCAGCGAACACACCTCGGCGGACAGGATTTCGGGCAGCATCGGCACGACGCGATCGGGGAAATAGACCGAGTTGCCGCGGCGCCGGGCGTCCTGATCCAGCGCGGAGCCGGGGCGTACATAGAAGCTGACATCCGCAATCGCGACCACCGCCTTCCACCCGCCGGGATTGGCGGGATCGTCATCGGGGGCGGCCCATACCGCATCGTCATGGTCGCGCGCATCCGCCGGGTCGATCGCGACGATGGGCAGCGCACGCAGATCCTCGCGGTCGTCGCCCAGCGGCTGTGCGGCGACACGTGTCGCTTCCTCCAGCGTCTCGGGCTTGAACTGGTCGGGGATCTCGTGGCGGTGGATCGCGATCAGCGAGAAGCTGCGCGGGGCGAAGGGATCGCCCAGCCGCTCGGTCACGCGCACCGTGACGCGCGGCGGCCGCCCGGCCTTTTCGGCCAGCACCAGGTCGCCGGGACCCGCATCGCCCGCGTCGGCGACGAGGAACTCGCGCCGCTCCTTCTTCTCGACGCCGGTCAGCCACAGCCGCCCGCCTTCCTCGCGCAGCACGCCCAGCACCTGCTCCGACGCACGCGGCAGCGTCTTCATCGGATGCGCGGTCCATCCCCGCTCGTCCTGCTCGGTCCGCGCCAGCACCCGATCGCCGATCCCCAGGCTGCCACGCTTGCGCTCGCGCACCCTCAGGCGCGGCGGCGCTGCGTCCTCGGCCTCCCAACGCTCCGGAACGGCCCAGATAGTGCCGGCATCGTCGACATCGGCGACGCGCAGCACCGTAACGCGGGGCAGTCCGCCCATGCGGTGGAAGGCGCGGCCGGGGGCGCTGTCGATCAGCCCCTCGTCCCCCATGTCCTTGAGCAGCGCCTTCAGCGCGATCTTGTCCTGCGCGACGAGGCCAAAGGCGCGCGCGATCTCCCGCTTGCCGGCGGGCTGGTCCGATGTCTCGATAAAGGCGAGGATCTGTTCGCGGGTGGGCAGGCCCTGTTTCGGCTTCTTCATCGTAACGAGATAGGGGGGCGGGGGGCTTACGTCACCCCATGCCCAGATCGGCCGGGCCGAAAGCGTCGGGCAGCAGCTCGGACAGGCGGTAGCTGCGGATCGCATCGCCCTCGGCCGATCCGCAATGGACGGGCAGGTCGACGCCGCCCAGTTGCGCGGCTTCGTTCAGGACCTGGCGGCAGCGGCCACAGGGGCTGACCGGGGTGGTGCCGGTCGCGCGGCCCGTCCCGTCCATCGCCCCCCCGATCACCCCGACGGCGACCACCTCCCGGATACGGCCCGCCGCACTGGCGGTAGCGACGGCCACCGTCTCGGCGCAGAGCGACAGGCCGTAGCTGGCATTCTCGACATTGGCACCGGTGACGATGCTGCCGTCCTTCATCAGCAAGGCGGCACCCACCGCGAAGCGCGAATAGGGTGCATGCGCGTGGACAGCGGCGGCGCGGGCGGCGGCGATCAGCGTTTTGGCTTGGGTCATGGGGCGACGACGTTCCAGTTCACGGGGCCTTCCACGCCGTCGATGCGGCGGAAGTCGGTGGCACGCCACATCCGCCAGGGGCGGGCGGCATAGTCGGGTTCCAGCATGTTGCCCATCGCCCAGATCGGACGCGGCAGCGCACCGGACAGTTGGTAATCCGCGTCCACGGCCTTCGACACGCGCAGCAGCACCGGCTTGGCGAGATGCGTCTCGACCCGCTGGATGAAGTGCTGCAGATCCTCCACCAGTTCGGCGCGTTCGGGCCGTGCGGTGCAATCGTCATGATAGCTGATGTCGATCGCGGCGGGCAGCGCATCCCCGGCGCGGGGCACGAAGGTGTTGAAGGCGTTGGCCTGTGCCAGTGCATCCTGGCATAGCGAGAAGAGGTGCACCGCCCCGCGCCGCATGCCGGCATCGGGCAGTGCGGCCCAGTTCGCCTCGAACGCCGCATCACGGCGATCCGCGCCCGAGGTCGCGACCAGATAGGCGAAGTCCGCGCCGTTCGCGCGCAGCGTCTTCCACTCCACCGGCGGCGGGTTTTCGGGCAAATCAATGCCTTGCAGTGGATATCGTTCGGTCGGGGGATGCCAGCCGGTAGCATAGCTCCAGCCGCCGACCCCGAGCCCGCCGAGTGCCGCCAGCGCAGCCCCGAATCGCAGGAGAAGACGCATCAGCCGCGGATATGCAGGACGCAGAGCAGAGTAAACAGGCGACGCGCGGTATCGAAATCGACCTCGATCTTGCCGGCCAGCCGTTCCTTCAGCATCTCCGCCGCATCGTTGTGCAAGCCGCGCCTCGCCATGTCGATCGTCTCGATCTGCTGCGCACTCGCCTGCCGGATCGCCTGGAAATAGCTGTCGCAGATCGCGAAATAGTCGCGGATCGGGCGGCGGAAGCGGCCAAGGGCGAGGACGAGGGTTTCGATATGCGTGCCGTCCTCGCGGTGCATATGGATGCCCAAGCGGCCTTCCTCGGATTCCAGTTTGATCCGGTAGGGGCCGGCATAGCCGTCCGCCTGTGGCCGCTGCGGCGCGAAGTAATTGGTCTCGATCAGGTCGAAGATCGCGATCCGCCGCTCCTGCTCGATGTCGGCCGAGCGCCAGCCCAGGCTGTGCTCGTCCAGATCGACGCTGATGATCCGCGGGTCCGCCATCATGGATTGTTGCGATAGACACGATCCAGACCGCCTGCAATCGCGGCCATTCGCCGCAATCTCGCTTGAGTGGCGCGGGCTGCCGGGTCTAACGGGCGGATATGGCCACCCTTGCATTCCCGACCCCTGCCGCCGCTGCCGAACCGCAGCAGCTCCCCCGCAACGTCGAGGCCGAGGCCGCGATGCTCGGCGCGATGATGATCGACAACCGGCTGGCGGACGACCTGGTCGACCGGCTGGAGCCCATCCACTTCTTCGAGCCGGTCCACGGCCGCATCTTTGCGGCGATCAAGACGCTGCGCAGCAACGACATGCTGGCGACCCCCGTCACGCTGCGCCCGATGTTCGACGCCGATGAGGGCATGAAGGAACTGGGCGGCCCGGCCTATCTGGCCAGCCTCACCGGATCGGGCGCCGGCCTGATCGGGGCGCGGCAGTTCGCTACACAGATCTATGATCTGGCGATGCTGCGTTCGCTGGTGCAGGTGGGCCGCACGCTGGTCGACCGGGCGATGGACACGTCGGAGGAGGTGAACCCGCGCGCGCAGATCGAGTTGGCGGAGAACGAGCTGTACAAGGTGGCGGCCGACGGGGGGGCCGAGGGAGCGACCAAGACGTTCGCGCAGGCGACGACGATCGCGGTGAAGATGGCGGAACGTGCGCTGAATTCCGGCGGGCACGTCTCGGGCATCACCACGGGCCTCGACTCGGTCAACGCCAAGATCGGCGGCATGCATCATTCGGATCTGATGATCCTTGCCGGCCGCCCGGGCATGGGCAAGACCTCGCTGGCGACCAACATCGCGTTCAACGCCGCGCGCCGCTGGATGCGCGACATGCAGGACGGCATCCCGCCGGCCGAATCGGTGGGCGCCAAGGTCGCCTTCTTCAGCCTGGAAATGTCGGCCGACCAGCTGGCGACGCGTATCCTGGCCGAACAGTCCGGGATCAGTTCCGAGTCGCTGCGCATGGGCAAGATCAGCCGCAGCGAGTTCGCGCAGCTGGCGGCCGCCGCGGCGGAACTGGAGCAGTTGCCGCTGTTCATCGACGATACCGGCGGCCTGTCGATCTCCGCCCTGCACACCCGCGTCCGCCGGTTGCAGCGGCGGCACAACAACCAGATCGGCCTGGTCGTGGTCGACTATCTCCAGTTGCTCAGCGGATCGGGCAAATCGTCCGAGAACAACCGCGTGCAGGAAATCTCCGAAATCTCACGCGGCCTGAAGACGCTGGCCAAGGACATGAACGTGCCGGTGCTGGCCCTGTCGCAGCTCAGCCGCGCGGTGGAGCAGCGCGAGGACAAGCGGCCGATGCTATCGGACCTGCGCGAATCGGGATCGATCGAGCAGGACGCGGACATGGTGTGGTTCGTGTTTCGCGAGGATTACTACATGATGCAGCGCGAGCCGAAGCGACCGATGGAGGGCGATGACGGCAAGGTGTTCGAGGACCATTCGCGCTGGGCGAGCGAGGTGGAGCGCGTGTACGGTCTGGCCGAGCTGATCGTCGCCAAGCAGCGCCACGGTGCGACCGGCAAGGTCGTGCTGAAGTTCGATCCGACGATCACCCGCTTTACCGACTACGCGGGGTATTGAGGGCGCAGGGAGACAGAGGCAGCCGCCCTTAAAGAGCGGATGCCTCTTCGTCGGTCGGCCCCATGCGGAAGACGACCTTGTCCACGCAACCGACGCGCCCGGCCTGCGACGGCGCCTTGCGTGCCGATCGCAGGACCTGAAGCGCCTGTTGACCGAAATCCTCGCTGGGCTGGCTGGCCAGTACGCGCAGATTGCCGAGTTCGCCCCAGGGCGCGACATCGAAAGCGACGATCGCCCACCCCTCGATCGATCGCTTGCTATAGGCTTCGGGATAGATCAGCCGTGGCTGTGTCGCGTACGTGTCGTCGCTTGCGTTGCAGTTGCTCGTTGTCGGGCGAAGCGACAGGGTGTCGGGTGAGGGGGGCGCCGCCAGCCGCATCGGCGCGCGCCAATAGGGATACACGCAGCCTGCACGCGCGCCGCCGCTATGACGGGATGCGCGCATCGCTTTGACGCTTGCCGCATCCAGGGCGGCGTTGCCGGTGCTGTAGAGCGTGCGGACGTTTCGCGTCCGGCCGCGTGCGTCCTGGTCATAGGTCACCATCGACCAGTCGCGCGATCCCGGTGTCGCCGGAATCTTCTGAAAATCGGGATAGACCTGCACCAGAGGTGGCGGGAGCGGCCTGTCTGCGCAGTTGCCGTTCATGGTGAAGATGCGGTTCCAGCCAGACCAGGGCAGCGCGCCATCGGGACGGTACAGCGAGTAGGAGACCAGGTCTTCCACCGGCGTTTCCGTCATCGCGGTCATTCGGTGCGTATAGGTGATCCGGCATCCTGCACGGGCGTCGCCCGCCGGAAAGCGGCTGGCGGCGAGTGAGGGCAAGACATCTTCTGACAACGGGCGAAATTCCGGGGAGACCCGGCGGATCGACAGCGGACGGCCTGCCGGGTCGATGTCGAACGAGACGGCGAGGCTGGCGATCTGCGGCATCGATCCGCTCCAGCCAAGACGGGTCAAGGGGCGTCGCATCGTCACGGGGCTGACCACGGCGCCATCGCACTGCACCGTTCCGGGCATCCAGGCGACAAGCGGACGATCACCGTCTGGCGCAGGTGGCACGTCGAAGGGCGCCGCCGCGCCGACGGGATGCGCCGCCAGTGCGGCGGCGAGCATGATCGATCCTCTCATACCGCCAGTCTGCATCCGTCCTGTGACGGCCACAAGTCAGCGTGGCGAGAGTTCGCTCACCGGCTGGTGGATGCCGCATTCCACCTTGCCCATGCCGCGCCAGCGGCCGGCACGCGCATCTTCGCCGGGTTTCACCGGGCTGGTGCAGGGCGCGCAACCGATCGACAGATAGCCCTGCGCTTCGAGCGGATGGCGGGGCAGCGCATGGGTCGCGAAATAGGCGTCGAGATCGGCCTTCGCCCAGTCGGCGAGCGGGTTGATCTTCAGGCGCCCGCCATCCGCTTCGAAGCGGGGCAGGGCGGTGCGGGTGCCGGCCTGAAAACCCTTGCGGCCCGAAATCCAGGCGTCGAAAGGGGCGAGGGCGCGGGCCAGCGGCTCGACCTTGCGCAGGTCGCAGCAGCCGTCGGGGTCATAGCCGTGGCGAATGCCCTCGCGGTCCTTGATGGCGAGGAGATGCGGATCGGGGCGAAACACGCGCAGCGCGGTCAGCCCCAGATGCTCGACCAGCATGTCGCGATAGGCAAGCGTCTCCCCGAACATCTTTTGCGTGTTGGTGAAGAGTACGGGAATGCCCGGATCGACCGCGGCGACCATGTGGAGCAGCACCGCCGACTCCGCACCGAAGGACGATACCGCCGCGACCCGCCCGGCCAGTTCGCCGGTCAGCAGCTCGGCCAGCATCGCTGGCGCGGGCACGCCGGCAAAGCGCGCCTGCATCCGGGCGGCGTCGGCGGGCGTGAAGGCCGGTGCGGTATCGATCGCGTCGATCGTGCGGGCGGCTTCAGCCATGGCGCAGCTTCCACACGGGCACGCGCGCATCGGCGGCGGCCTGATAGGGCGTGGGATAACGCGACAGGCTGCGTTCCAGCACCGCGGCATCGATTGGCGTCTCGGGCGCGAAGCTGTCGAACCCGCAGCGGCGCATGTGCGGCAGTTGATCGACCAGCACGTCGCCGGCGGCGCGCAATTCGCCCGCATAGCCCGCTTCGCGCAGGATCCGTGCGGCGGAATAGCCGCGACCGTCGCGATAGGTGGGGAAGCTGACCTCCACCAGCGCGATCTGGCCGAGATGCGGGATCAGGACGCGCGCATCGTCGCCCGCTTCCAGCCGGACCGCGGTGGCATTGGTCTGGCTGGCGAACGCGTCGAGCGTGACGGCGGGTTCGTCATGCGGCTCGTCGTCGCGGAAGCGCAGCAGCGCGTCGGTGTTGCCGGCCAGATCAGCCATAGATCGCTTCCTTGAAGGGCTGCATGCCGACGCGGCGATAGGTGTCGAGGAAACGCTCGCCCTCTTCGCGCACCGCGATGTAGCGGTCGGTGACGCGCTCGATCGCATCGACCACGCCGTCCTCGTCGAAACCGGGACCGGTGATCTTGCCGAGCGACACGTCCTCCGCGCCCGAGCCGCCGAGCAGCAGCTGATAATTCTCGGTGCCCTTCTTGTCGACGCCGAGAATGCCGATGTGACCGGCATGATGGTGGCCGCACGCATTGATGCAGCCCGAGATCTTGAGCTTCAACTCGCCCAGTTCGCGTTCGCGGCCGGAGAAGCGCACGCCGATCTTCTGCGCCAGGGGAATCGAGCGGGCGTTGGCCAGGCTGCAATAATCAAGCCCGGGGCAGGCGATGATGTCGGAGATGAGGTCGAGATTGGCCTCGGCCAGCCCGGCATCGCGAAGCTGCTGCCAGATGGCGTACAGGTCGGCCTTGCGGACATGCGGCAGCACGATGTTCTGCGCATGGGTGACGCGCAGTTCGTCGAAGCTGTAGCGTTCGGCCAGGTCGGCCATCAGGTCGATCTGGTCGGCGGACGCATCGCCGGGAATGCCGCCGATCGGCTTCAGGCTGATCGTGACGACGGCGTGGCCGGGCTGCTTGTGCGCGGACACATTCTGGTCGAGCCAAACGGCGAAATCGGGATCGCTGCGATCGAGCGTTTCGGGCGCGTCCGCGGCAAAGGCGGGCGCGGCGAACATCGCCGAGATACGTTCCAGTTCGGCGACCGGCGGGTCGATGCCGAGGTCGCGGATCTGGGCGAACTCTTCCTCGACCTGACGGCGATACTCGTCCGGGCCGATCTCGTGCAGCAGGATCTTGATCCGCGCCTTGTAGATGTTGTCGCGCCGGCCATAGCGATTATAGACCCGCAGGCAGGCCTCCAGATAGCTCATCAGATGGTCGGCGGTGATGAAGTCCTTCACCTCGTGCGCGATCATCGGGGTGCGGCCCATGCCGCCGCCGACGAAGATCTTCGCGCCCAGCTGGTCATCCCGCTCCAGCAACTGGATGCCGATATCGTGCAGGCGCATCGCCGCACGATCCTCGTCCGCCGCGATCACCGCGATCTTGAACTTGCGCGGCAGGTAGGTGAATTCGGGATGGAAGGTCGACCATTGGCGGATCAGCTCTGCCCAGGGACGCGGATCGGTCACCTCGTCGGCCGCGGCGCCGGCGAACTGGTCGGACGAGATGTTGCGGATGCAGTTGCCGCTCGTCTGGATGGCATGCATCTGCACCGTCGCCAGTTCGGCCAGGATATCGGGTGCGTCGGCCAGCTTGATCCAGTTGAACTGGATGTTCTGGCGCGTGGTGAAGTGGCCATAGCCACGGTCATATTTGCGCGCGATGTGGCCGAGCATGCGCATCTGGCGCGCGTCCAGCGTGCCATAGGGTACCGCGATGCGCAGCATATAGGCGTGGAGTTGCAGATAGAGGCCGTTCATCAGCCGCAACGGCTTGAACTGATCCTCGGTCATCGCGCCGGACAGACGACGCTCTACCTGGTCGCGAAACTCCTCGACGCGCGCGTCGACGATGGACTGGTCGTATTCGTCATACTGGTACATCAGATCACCCAGCTTCCCGCCTGCGGATCGGCGGGTTTCAGCGTCAGGTCGGGGCGCACGGTGGGGCCGAGCGCGCGGATACGGTCCTTGATATGCGCGGGGCGGGGGCCGTCGGGCCCGGCCTCGGCATCGATCAGATAGGGGACGTTGACGCGGCGCGCGCCTTCCTCCGCCTGCAGGATCGCCTCGCCGCCGGTGCCGACGTCCACCGCATCCTCGACATGGCGCGACCAGCTTTCGCCGGTCCACCACACCACATCGCCCGAGGCGAGATCGTTTCCGGTCAACAGCTTCATGCCGACAGCCCTTCGGCCACCCGCGCCCATCCGGCAAGCCGGTCCTGTGCATCGGAGAGTTCCACGACCTCGCCGACGACGATGATCGCGGGGCTTTGCACATTCTCGCGGCCGACCATGGCGCCCAGATCGGCGAGCAGCGTCTTCAGCGCGCGGTGACCCTCCAGCGTGCCCTTTTCGAGCACCGCGACGGGCATGTCGGGCGCGACGCCATCGGCGATCAGCTTGTCGGCGATCGCGTCCGCGGTCGCCACGCCCATATAGATGACGAGCGTGCGGCCCTGGCCGGCAAGGCCCGACCAGTCCTGATCGGTCAGCCCCTTGCACTGGCCGGCGACAAAGGTCACCGCCGAGCTGTGATCGCGGTGGGTGAGCGGCAGCATCGCCTCCGCCGCGCAGCCGAGCGCGGCCGATACGCCGGGAATAACCTCGACGGTCAGGCCGGCGGCGCGCACCGCCTCCACCTCTTCGCCGCCGCGGCCGAAGATGAACGGGTCGCCGCCCTTCAGCCGGACGACGATCGCGCCGGTCTTCACATGCGCGACGATCAGCGCGTTGATCGCCTCCTGCGGCAGGGTGTGGCGGGCGCGGCGCTTGGCGACCGAGATGCGGCTGGCCCCGGTCGGTGCGATGTCGAGCACGCGGGGATCGATCAGCCCGTCATGGACGACGACATCCGCGGATTTCAGCGCCTCCACCGCGCGCACGGTGAGCAGGCCGGGATCGCCGGGTCCGGCGCCTACCAGGATCACGCGTCCCCGCGCGGTCGGATCGAGAAGCGTAGCCATGATCGTCCATGTGGCGCGACATGGGCGGCGCGGCAATGCACCGATGCTTTGGCAGGCCTTAGCGCAACTTGTTGGAGTGTGTTTGAAAACGTGCCGAGGCACGTTTTGCGGTGCCGGCCCGCTCCCCCACCCGGCCACCCACACAGTATCCTTGATGGGTGGCCGGGTGGGGGAGCGGGCCGGCACCGCTTCAAAACTCGCTCTTTCGCGCGTTTTCAAACATTCTCAGGAATCGCGCAGGCCGACGCCAAGGCTCGCGCGGGCCGAGTCGGCTTCGCTGCTGACCACCGGATAGGCGCAATAGTCCGCGGCGTAATAGGCGCTGGGGCGGTGATTGCCCGACCAGCCGACGCCCCCGAACGGCGCGTTGGAGGCCGCGCCGTTGGTGGGTTTGTTCCAGTTGACGATGCCGGCGCGGATATTGGCCCAGAAGCGGTCGTAGAGGCCGGGGGTCTGGCTGACCAGGGAGGCGGAGAGGCCGTAGCGGGTGGCGTTCGCCTCCGCGATCGCCGCGTCGAAATCGTCGACCCGGCTGACCTGCAGGATGGGGCCGAACAGTTCGATGTCGGGCCGCTCCGCCATGCCGGTCACGTCGATGATCGCGGGCGACAGGAAGGGGCGGGCCGGATCGGGGCGTTCGAGGTGGCGGATCGGGCGGGCGCCGCGCATCAGCAGCGCAAGAAAGCTTTCGCCCAGCTGGTCGGCCACGTCATTGTCGATGACCGGACCCATGAAGGGCGCAGGCTGGTCATGCGGCGCGCCGACGATCAGGCGCCGGACAAGGCCGCACAGCGTCTCGATCAGCGGATCGTACAGGCGGCTTTCCACGATCAGGCGGCGCGCGGCGGTGCAGCGCTGGCCGGCGGTGGTGAAGGCGGACTGGATGACCAGCACCGCCGCGCTGTGCAGGTCCGGCGTGTCCCACACCACGATCGGGTTGTTGCCGCCCATTTCCAGCGCGAGGATCTTTTCGGGGCGGTCGGCGAACAGGCGGTTGAGGGCGAGGCCGGTGCGCGCCGAGCCGGTGAAGAGCAGCCCGTCGATCCCGGCATGCTCGGCCAGCGCCTTGCCCTCCGCCGGGCCGCCGATCAGCAGGCGGATGCAGCCTTCGGGCACACCGGCCTCGCGGTAGCAGTCGACCATGAAGGCGCCGACCGCCGGCGTCTTCTCCGACGGCTTGAACACCACCGCATTGCCCGCGATCAGCGCGGGGACGATGTGGCCGTTGGGCAGGTGGGCGGGAAAGTTATAGGGGCCCAGCACCGCCAGCACGCCGTGCGGCTTGTGGCGGACCGCGATGCGCGCGCCCATCGGCTGTTCCATCCGGCGCTGCGACGTGCGATCCGCATAGGCGGACACCGAGATATCGACCTTGGCGACGACCGAATCCACCTCGGTGCGCGCTTCCCACAGCGGCTTGCCGGTTTCGCGGGCGATCAGGTCGGTAAAGGCGTCCGATTTGGCGCGCACGACATTGGCGAAGCGGCGCATCGTCTCGATCCGGAAGGCGAGCGGGCGGGCGGCCCAGCCGGCCCAGGCCTCCCGCGCGGCGGCAACCTCCACGTCCGCGGCGCCGACCGCGAACCGCGCCAGTTCCGTCCCCGTTGCGGGTTCGAAGGAGATCAACTCTTCGGCCATTCCTGCCCCTCTTGTTGCGCGTATCGGTAGGGGATCGGGGGATGGGGGGCAAGATTGCGTGGCACGGCGCCGGGCGGCTCAGGCGAGCGCCTCCCCCATCACGCGGATCGCCGCGATCTTCGCATTCAGCGCGCTCCAGTCGTCCGCCGCGTCGATCGGCGCCCAGATCGCCTCCACCTCGTCGATCAGCATCGAACAGGGTGCTTCACGGTGCCAATAGGGGTGGGTGCGGGGTTTGCGGGGGGTGTAGCCCCGGAGGGCGGCGCGCAGGTCGTTCCATGCGTCGTCGTAGGCGTCGGGAAGCGGGCCGCCGAACGCGTCGAAGAAGACGCGGTCGATGCCCGCATCGGTGGCGCGCAGGGTGCGCTCCAGGGTCTGGACCAGCGTGCGGTCCTCGGTCTCGCCGCGGGAGCGGACGCCGAGGCGCCAGAGCAAGGCCTCGCGGATGGCGACCTGATAGCGCTCGGCAAAGCCCTGCAACGCGGCGATCAGCGGATCGCTTTCGGCAATCAGGCGGAGCGAGGCGGCCAGTTGCATCACGTCCCAGTGGATCGCCTCGGGCTGGCGGGCAAAGGCGTAGAGGCCGGCATGGTCGAAATAGGCGGCGGTGAACTGCGGGTCCCAGGTGGGCGCGAAGCGCCACGGGCCGTAATCGAAACTCTCGCCGGTGACGTTGATATTGTCCGAATTGAGCACGCCGTGGACGAAACCCGCCGCCATGTAGCGCGACGCCAGCGTGGCGGTACGCTCCACCACCAGCGTGAGCAGGCGGACGGGATCGTCGCCATCCTCGCCGTAGAGGTTGGTCAGCACATAGCGGACGAGGCGGCGCATCGCGTCCTCGTCGCGTTCATAGGCAAGGCGCTGGAAGGTGCCGATGCGGACATGGCTGTGGCTTTGCCGGACAAGGACGGCGCCGCGGGTGGGCGAAGGCTCGTCGCCACGTTCCAGCGCCTCGCCCGTCTCGATCAGCGACAGGGTGCGCGAGGTGGGCACGTTCAACGCTTCCAGCATTTCGGTCGCGAGGATTTCCCGGACGCCGCCCTTCAGCGTCAGGCGACCGTCGCCGAAGCGGCTATAGGGCGTCTGGCCCGAACCCTTGGTGCCGAGATCGATCAGGCGGCCCCGGTCGTCGCGCATCTGCGCAAAGGTGAAGCCGCGACCATCGCCGATATCGGGATTGTAGGAGCGGAACTGATGACCGTGGTAGCGCAGCGCCAGCGGTTGCGGCAGTGTGCCGGTCAGGGGCGCGAAGCGGCCGAAATGGGCGATCCATTCGGCATCGTCCAGCCCGTCCAGTCCGACCTCAGCGGCGGCACGGTCGTTGCGGAAGCGCAGGATCGTTTGAGGAAAGTTCGCAGCCTCCACGGGATCGTAAAAGGCAGGACCGAGCGTCAGGATTGCGGTTTCGGGGCGATATGCTTGCGGGGAAACGGGCATGCCGCGATATGGTGACGCCTAAGCGCGGGGTGCAAGCATGACGGCGTATGAGAATTTATACTGGTGGTCGAACGATGGCCTGCGCCTGCATGCGCGCGACTATCCGGGCGATCCGGCGCTGCCGCCGCTGATCTGCCTGCCCGGCCTGACCCGCAACGCGCGCGATTTCGAGGGAGTGGCGCAGCGTTTCGCCGGACGTCGCCGGGTCATCGCGGTCGACATGCGCGGGCGCGGCGAAAGTGCCTATGCCAAGGATCCGATGTCCTATGTGCCGCTGACCTATGTGCAGGATATCGAGGCGTTGTTGGCCGAGGCGGGGATCGGGCGGTTCGTGGCGATCGGGACTTCGCTCGGCGGTATCGTGACGATGCTGATGGCAGGGCCGGAGCGGGGGCGGATCGCCGGCGCGGTGCTGAACGATATCGGGCCGGAAATCGAGGCGGCGGGGCTGGCGCGCATCCGCGGCTATGTCGGCCGCGCATCGAGCTTCCCGACCTGGATGCACGCCGCGCGGTGCGTGGCGGAGAATCACGGCGACAGCTATCCCGGCTGGGACATCTCCGACTGGCTGGGCATGGCCAAGCGGCTGTACCGGCTGACCGGATCGGGGCGGATCGTGCTGGACTATGACCTGAAGATCGCCGAGCCGTTTCGGGTGCCGGGGGCGGAGGCGGGGCCGGACATGTGGCAAGCGCTGGCGGCGCTGGCGGGGGTGCCGGTGCTGGTGGTACGCGGCGGCCGGTCGGACATATTGTCGGCCGGGGTGGCGGAGCGGATGGCGGCCGCGCTGCCCGATGCGGAACTGGTGACCGTGCCGGAGGTGGGGCATGCGCCGACGCTGACCGAGCCGCCCGCGGTCGCCGCGATCGAACGCCTGCTTGCGCGGGTGGCGGCATGACGAACCCCGTTCGCATCCTGCACCTGCATTCCGCCTTCTCGCTGGGCGGCAAAGAGGCGCGCGCGGTGCGCCTGATGAACGCGTTCGGCGATGCCGCGCGGCATGTGATCGTGTCGGGTGTGCCCGGCGAACTGGACGCGCGCGACGCCATCGCCAAGGGCATCCGGTACGAGATCGCGCAGGACGCGCCGCCGCTGACCGGCAAGCCTTCGGTCCGGCGATACGAGGCGATCGCCGCCTATATGCGCCGGTTTGACCTGGTGCTGAGTTACAATTGGGGCGCGATCGACGGGCCGATGGCGGCCCGCGTCTTTGCCAAGGGCATGCCGCCGATCATCCATCACGAGGACGGGTTTAACGCCGACGAGGCGGGCGGGCTGAAGGTGGAGCGCAACCTGTACCGCCGCATGGCGCTGGGCGCGGTACGGGCGCTGGTGGTGCCGTCGCAGGCGCTGGAGGCAATTGCGCTCCAGACCTGGAAACAGCCGCGCGAGCGGGTGCGGCGTATCCATAACGGCATCGCCACCATGGCCTATGCCCGCGAGCCCGAAGCCGATGCCATTCCGGGGTTCGTGCGCGATCCCAGGGAGGTCGTCGTCGGTGCGCTGGCGGGCTTGCGCGACGTGAAGGACCTGACCGCGCTGGTGCGCGCGATGGGCGGGGTATCGGGCCGGTTCCGGCTGGTGATCGTCGGCGAAGGGCCGGAGCGGGCGCGGATCGCGCAGGCGGCGCTGGCGATGGGGATCGGCGACCGGTTGCTGATGCCCGGGTTCATCGACCGGCCATGGCGCTTCATCCGGCACTTCGACCTGTTGGCGCTGTCGTCGCGCAGCGAGCAGTTCCCGATTTCGGTGGTGGAGGCGATGGCGGCGGGCCTGCCGATCGCGAGCCCGCCGGTGGGCGACGTGCCGCTGATGGTGGCGGAGGAGAACCGGCCGTTCATCACCGAACATGGCGGTGAGGTGCGGCTGCGCGATGCCATTCAGGCGTTGATGCGCGATGCGGACCTGCGCCGCACGGTCGGCGCGGCCAATCAGGCCAAGGCGCGGGCGGAGTTCGACGAAAGCGTGATGATCGCGCGCTATGCCGCCCTGTACGAAGAAGCATTGGGGCGGCCCGGCGCACTGATGCCGCGGAGATGAGGCGCGGCAAAAAAGGATTATTGCTGCGGTTTTGGAGCAATTTGAACCCTTTCGCCGCGTCGATGCATATCATTTTTAATCAATCCTAATCTTTTCGCTATAGTCCGGCGTGACATGCAGTCCGGCTCGTACCTTCCGTCTCTTGGGACCCGAGTTTCCCTGACCTGCATCGGTTTGCTGCTGTTGTTCTTCGGCATCCTGGGAATGGGACTGTCGACCGAGCTTCAGGTGTTGCGGGCCGATCAGCGGATCGATTCGCTTGCCCAGCTGGTTCGCGAGCAGGACGCCGCGGATGCCGAGTTGCGCCGTCTGCGTCTGGCGATCGGCGATGCGACCCGTGCGGTGGAGCGCGGCGAGGCGGTGGACCCGGAGCGTTTGCAGGCACTGCGCGACGATGCCGGGCGTTTTGCGTCGGGCGACGCCCTGTCCGCGGTGGCGGCGATGCCGGAAAGCCCGGCGGCCGTGCGCGACGGCATCGCCCGGACCCGTGCCGGTGCGCGCGCCTTCGGCATGCAGGCGACGGCATTGCTGGATGCCGCCGAACGCGACGGTGCATCGGTCAAGGCGGGGATGCCGGCCTTTCTGGATGCCCTGAAGACGCTGGAGAGCAGTCGCACCGCCACCCGACAGAGCCTGGTCGAAGCGTTGCAGCAGGCGACTGCGCAGTCGCTGTGGCTGGGGCGGCGCGGCGTGATCAGCACGGCGTTCGCCGCGTTGGTCGCGCTGTTGTTCACCATCGGCCTGGCGGTCTGGCTGCGGCGGCGGGTGATGGTGCCGATCGTGCACTTCGCCGGCAGTCTTCGCCGGCTGAGCGCGGGGCAGCAGATCGACCAGGTGGCCGGCGTCGATCGTCAGGACGAGCTGGGCATGCTGGCGCGTGGCCTCGTCACCATGGGACGCGCCATGGAGGAACGGCGGCGGATCGAAGCGCAGGTGGAGTTCCTGGCGCATCACGACCCGCTGACCGGGCTGGCGAACCGGCTGTTATTCGAGGAGCGGCTGGCGCGGACGCTGGCGGGCGGCGCGCCGTGCGCCTTGCTGGCGATCGATCTGGACGGGTTCAAGGGCGTGAACGACACGCTGGGCCATGCCGCGGGCGATGCCGTGCTGCGGCGGATGGCGGCGGTGCTGATCGCGGCGTCGAGCTCGGCCGACACGGTGGCGCGCATGGGGGGCGACGAGTTCGCGATCATCCACCCGCTGCCGGGCGGCGCGATCGATGCCGCCGCGCTGGTCGATCGCATCTTCGCGCTGGCGGCCGGCGAAACCGCCGAGCCGAGCGCACGGTTCAGCATCGGCGTCGCGCTGGCGCCGCTGCATGCTACGCAGGGCGACGAACTATACAGTTGCGCCGATATCGCGCTGTACCGGGCCAAGGCGGACGGGCGGAACCGTGCAAGGCTTTACGATGGCGGCATGGACGAGGAACGGCGGCAGCGGCGCTGGATGGCGCATGAACTGCGCGATGCGCTGAACCGCGGCCAGATGCATGTCGTGTTCCAGCCGATCGCCAATTGCGCCACGGGGGCGATCGTCGGATACGAGGCGCTGGCGCGGTGGACGCATCCGGCGCTGGGCGCGGTGTCACCCGCGGTGTTCGTGCCGGTCGCCGAGGAAAACGGCCTGATGGGCGAGATCGGCGACTGGATCCTGGAAGAAGCGCTGGCGGTCGCATCCGGATGGCCGGCGACGCAGGGGATCGCGGTGAACCTGTCGCCCGAACAGTTGCGCGACCCGGCGCTGGCGGCGCGGCTGCTCGGTCTCGCACGCGCCTACCGGATCGCGGCGCACCGGATCGAGGTGGAAGTGACCGAGGGCGTGGTGATCGACGAGCGCGAGGTGGTGGTCGCCAACCTGCGGGCGTTGCAATCCGCCGGGGTGGGCGTCGTCATGGACGATTTCGGCACCGGCTGCTCGTCGCTCAGCAGCCTGCAACAGTTCGGCTTCAACAAGATCAAGATCGACCGCAGTTTCGTCGCCAATATGCGCGACGACCGGGCCTCGCGCTCCATCGTGCGCGCCACCATCGGGCTGGGGCGCAGCCTGGACATGCTGGTGGTGGCCGAGGGCGTGGAAACCGAAGAACAGATGCGGATGCTGCGCGCCGAAGGGTGCGCGCAGGTTCAGGGGTATCTGGTCGGCGCACCTGCCAAGCTGACGGGGGCGGTGGCGGTGACGGCGGCCGGCTGAGAGCCGGTGCAGTCATGAACGGGGCCGGCCGCCTGCGCCGGGGCGCGGGGCGGCGGCGAGGCCAGCGCGTCGATGAGCTGGCGCACCGTATAGGGCTTCGGCAGGAACCGGACGCCCGGCGGAATAGTGCTGAGCGGGGGTGAAACCGCGCCGGAGGTGACCAGCACCGAAATGTCGGGCCAGCGCGCCTGGATCAGCGCCGCGAGATCGAGGCCGTTGAGCGATCCCGGCATCGCGATGTCGGTGAACACCGTGCGAATTCCGGGATGACGTGACAGCGCCTCCAGCGCGGTATCCGCGTCGTCCGCCTGGATGACGTCATACCCTGCATCCTCGAACGCCAGGCGACAGTGCAGGAGCAGGAGAGGCTGGTCCTCGACGACCAGGATCATGGGACGTGTAGTCATGCGGGAACGAACGGAGCCCGGCCGCTGCCGTTCCGGCGTTAACCCTCATTGTGGGTATAGTCCGAACCGGTAACGCGGCCAGCCGAGCAAAGGTCCGGTATCGTACAAACAGCATACCGATCCGATGCTGATCTGGATCAAAACATTGGATTGGAACGGCAAAATCTGCGGCCGTTGCAGCGTGCGACGAAGCGTGGCCGAACCGGACATAGGTGCTTGCATCGCCGTCACGAAAGTGACACTCTCGCGTCATAAAAGTGAAACATAGGAGGTTGCGATGCGTGCAGTGGCGCGGGTGGCGATGATCGTGGCGGGGATGACGATGGCAGTGCCGGTATTGGCCGGTGAGCGGACGGGCTATGTGCAGATCGCGGCGGGCGACCTTTCGGGCGCCGAGCGGACGTTGCAGGCCGAACGCCGCATCTTTCCCGATCGTCCCGAACTGATGTTGAACCTGGCGGCGATCTATGCCGCGACGAACCGGGCCAGTGAGGCGCGGTCGCTGTACAGCGACGTGCTGCGCCGCGACGTGGTGCCGATGGACATGCCCTCGGGCGCGGTGGTGTCGTCGCATGCCGTGGCGCAGGCCGGTTTGAACCGGCTCGCGCCGACGATGGCCTCGCGCTGACACGCCGCCGGGCGTTCCGGGGGCGGGCGTCCGTCCGGTGACAGGGGGGCCGTTTCTCCGCCTTGTCCGCGGGAAGCGGCGCCCTTCATGCGTCATGATCCCGCGGGATCGGGGAAGGCCCCTGTGATGCGGGTCCTTACAGTTTGGGCAGGGTCACGCCGCGCTGGCCCATATATTTACCCATGCGGTCGGCATAGCTGACCTCGCAGGGCTCGTTCCCCTTCAGGAAGAGGAACTGGCACGCGCCTTCGTTCGCATAGATCTTGGCGGGAAGCGGCGTGGTGTTGGAAAATTCCAGCGTCACATGTCCCTCCCAGCCGGGCTCAAGCGGGGTGACGTTCACGATGATGCCGCAGCGCGCATAGGTCGACTTGCCGAGGCAGATGACCAGCACGTCGCGCGGCACCCGGAAATATTCCACGGTGCGCGCCAGCGCGAAGCTGTTGGGCGGGATGATGCACACGTCCGTCTTGCGATCGACGAAGCTGTTCGAGGCAAAGTCCTTGGGATCGACCAGGGCATTGTCGACATTGGTGAAGATCTTGAATTCGTCGGCGACGCGCGCGTCATAGCCGTAGGAGGACAGGCCGTAGCTGATGCAGCCGTCGCGGCGCTGCCCCTCCACAAAGGGTTCGATCATGCGATCGGCGAGCGCCGTTTCGCGAATCCAGCGGTCGGACAGGATGGACATGGCGATTCCCTTTTTTCGGGTGGCTCCATCGCCGGTTCGGGCGGGCGGGGCAAGGGGCGCCCGGGCGATCGCTCAGGCGGCTTCGTGGAACTGGAGGCTGGCGAGGCGGGCGTAAAGGCCGCCCTCGGTGATGAGCTGGGCATGGCGGCCCTCCTCGACGATGCGGCCACCGTCCATCACGATGATGCGCTGGGCCTGGCGGATCGTGGCGAGGCGGTGCGCGATGACGAGGGTGGTGCGCCCCTCCATCAGCCGTTCGAGCGCCTGTTGCACCAGGCGTTCGCTTTCCGCGTCGAGCGCGCTGGTCGCCTCGTCCAGCAGCAGGATGGGCGCATCGCGCAGCAGCGCGCGGGCGATGGTGAGGCGCTGGCGCTGGCCACCCGACAGGCGGGCGCCGCCTTCGCCCAGAAAGGTGTCGAGCCCTTCCGGCAGGGCGCGCAGGAAATCCGCGGCGTTGGCGACCTCGGCCGCGGCCCACAATTCCTCGTCGGTGGCGGCCCAGTGACCGTAGCGCAGATTGTCGCGGGCGGAGGCGCCGAAGATCACCGTTTCCTGCGGGACCATCGCGATGCGGTTGCGGATCGCATTCGGGTCCGCTTCGCGCAGGTCGACGCCGTCGATCAGCACGCGCCCGGCATCGGGATCGTAGAAGCGCTCGGCCAGTTGGAACAGCGTCGACTTGCCGGCGCCCGAGGGGCCGACCACCGCCACGGTTTCCCCGGGATGGATGTCGAGCGAGAAGCCGTTCAGCGCCGCGATCTCGGGGCGGGTGGGGTAATGGAAGCGGACGTCCTCGAAGCGAAGCGCGCCCATCGTGGTGATCGGCAGGACGACGGGGGCGGGGGGCGCGGCGATCTCGGGCTGTTCGGCAAGAAGTTCGGCCAGGCGCTGCGCGGCGCCGGCGGCGCGCAGCAGGTCGCCCCAGACCTCGGTCAGCGCCTGGAAGGAGCCGGTGACGATGATCCCGGTGATGACGAACGCGGTCAGCGCGCCGCCCGACAGATCGCCGGTGGCGACGTCGGCGACGGCATCCCACAGGATCAGGGTGATGCCGGTGAAGATCAGTCCGATGACCAGCGCGGTCATCACCGCACGCAGCGCAAAGCGACGGCGCGAGGCCGCGAAGCCGCGCGACACCGCACCCTCGAACCGGTCGGCCTCGCGGGCTTCCTGGCCGAACGCCTGCACCACCTTCATCGCGCCCAGCGTTTCCACCGCGATCGCACCGATATCGGCAAGCCGGTCCTGGCTGTCGCGCGAATAATTGCGCACGCGCTTGCCGAGCAGGACGATGGGCAGGATGATGACCGGCAGGCTGAGCAGCAGCGCCGCCGCCAGCTTGGGGGCAAGCGCGAACAGGTAGATCAGGCCGCCCGCACCGATCACCATGTTGCGCAGTGCCACCGACACGGTGGAGCCGACCACCTGTTCGATGATCGCGGTATCGGCGGTCAGCCGGCTGGCGATTTCCGACGGACGGTTTTCCTCGAAATAGCGGGGTGCGAGGCGCAGGAGGTTGCGGTGCACGGCGGCGCGGATGTCGGCAACGGTACGCTCACCCAGCCACGACACGAAGTAGAAGCGCACCGCGGTCGCCACCGCCAGCACCAGCACGACGAGCAGCAGCCCCTGAAAATAAGGTGCGACATCGCTCTTGTCGGCACCGCCCGCGAAACCGTTATCGACCACCTTCTGAAAGGTGCGCGGGATGAACAGCGTCGCTGCCGCCGCGGTGAGCAGCGACAGCGCGGCGATCGCGATCTGCAGCGGGTAGCGCGAGGCGAAGGTCCAGACCATCGACAGGCTGCCGAGACGGCGGGGCGGAGTAGCGGCGGAACGAGCCATGCGACAAGCGCCTAGCAGTGTGGGGCAGGCCGCTCAACGGGGGGCGGGTCGATCGGCACAGTGCAGGCGGCGCATCGAACGGGCGGGTTCGTGCGTTGAGGGATCAATCCGATGGCGGAACGAAACGCCCCGACATGACGAAGACGCCATATATTGGTCATCATTCGGCGACCACTTCGTGATAAACAGGGCCTAACCCCATTTGGGGAGTGAGGATCGCGAATGCTGTACGACGCCTATGAAATGCACCGTTCGATGATGGCGGGTGCAAGCGCGCTGGCCAATTTCGGGGCCGGCCTGTTGCAGAACCCCGCCAATCCCTTCGCTTATTTCGGCGGCGGTGCGATTATCGGATCGGCGCTGGAGGTGTTCGCCCATGCGTCCGCGACTCGCGGCAAGCCGGCCTTCGGGTTGACGCACACGACGATCGACGGTCGCGAGGTGGCGGTGACCGAGGAGATCGTGACGCGCCTGCCGTTCGGGCAGTTGAAGCGGTTCCGGCGCGAGGGCGTGGAGAACAGCCCCAAGCTGCTGATCGTGGCGCCGATGTCGGGGCATTATGCGACGCTGTTGCGCGGCACCGTCGAGCGGATGCTGCCGTCATGCGAGGTTTATATCACCGACTGGCGCGATGCGCGGCTGGTGCCGGTGTCCGCCGGGCGGTTCGATCTGGACGATTATATCGATTATCTGATCGCCTTCCTGGAGGCGATCGGGCCGGGCGCGCACATGCTGGCGGTGTGCCAGCCCTCCGTTCCCAGCTATGCCGCGGCGGCGCTGATGAGCGCGGATGGGCATCCATGCCGGCCGAAGTCGCTGACGATGATGGGTGGCCCGGTCGATACGCGCGAGGCGCCGACCGCCGTCAACACGCTGGCGACCGAGCGGCCGCACGCCTGGTTCGAACAGAACGCCATCGCCACGGTGCCGATGACCTATCCGGGCGCCGGCCGCCGCGTCTATCCGGGCTTTCTGCAACTCGCCGGGTTCATGTCGATGAACCTGGGCAACCACATGATCAGCCATTGGGAGATGTTCAAGCATCTGGTCCAGGGCGATGGTCAGGGCGCGGAGCAGACCAAGGACTTCTACGACGAATATCGCGCGGTGTGCGACATGACCGCCGAATTCTACCTGCAGACGGTGAAGCTGGTTTTCCAGACGCATGCGTTGCCCAAGGGCGAGATGACGCATCGCGGTCGTCTGGTCGATCCGGCGGCGATCACCGACATCGCGTTGCTGGCGATCGAGGGGGAACGCGACGACATTTCCGGGCTGGGCCAGACCAAGGCGGCGTTGACGCTGGCGACGGCGCTGCCCGACAACAAGAAGAAGTATCTGATGGCCGAGAATGTCGGCCATTACGGCATCTTCAACGGGTCGAAGTGGCGCAACCGCATTGCGCCGGTGGTCGAGGAATGGATCGCCGCCAACGGGTGATCAAAAGGCTGCGGGCGGCGGATGACCGCCGCCCGCATTTCCAAGGTCAGGCGACCGAATTCACCTTGGCGTGGCTGGACGATTCCTCCGCGCTGATCGTGCCGCCGAACAGCATCTTCAGGCGACCGGAGACGGATACGTCGGTTTCCCAGAGTTCCGCCGAGTCGATATCGAAGCGCAGTAGCGCAAGGTTGGGATCTTCCTTGCCGCCCGGGAACCAGGCTTCGACCTGCTTGTCCCACAGCTTGTCAATCAGAGCACGGTCGTTATGCTGGCCGACCTTGCCCGACAGGCATGCGAAGAAGTCATGTCCCTTGCCGACGAACTGGGCCATGGCCTGACCGCCCTTGGCAATGCGGTTGTCCTTGCCGGCAAAGAAGAACAGCGTGTTGGGATGATCGTCATCCACCTGCGCGGTCATCGGTTCGCTGTGCTGGCCGTCGTTCAGGCCGATCATCACATACGGGCTGTCCTTCAGCTTGCCGATGAACTTGGCGGCAATTTCCTGCGGGCTGTCATGGTCTGCCATCGATCGTCTCCTTTTAGTGTTCGGCGGGAGAACGACGGGGGCGGCCGGATGGTTGCGGGCAAGCAGCGCGACAGCCATGATCTGCCGCGGCGGCAATCCTGCTGCCAGACGCAGAAAGGCATTGTATGACACTTGCCGATCTGTGCCTCATTCTGGGTACGCTCTTCGCCTTCGGAACTTTGGTTCTGAAGATTATCGAAGTCGCACGCAGATAGGCACACGGGCGGGGCTTGGGCTGCAACCCGAGCCCCAAACGCTTGAGCCCCGGCCGCTGCAACGACCGGGGCTCGCAGAAAGGCAGTATGACGTGCCAATGGCGCTATATATCGTAGCGGCGTTGGGCGTTCAAGATCACAACACTTCAAACAATCCCGCCGCCCCCATGCCGCCACCGACGCACATGGTGACGACGACATGCTTCACGCCGCGGCGCTTGCCCTCGATCAGCGCGTGGCCGGTCATGCGGGCGCCCGACATGCCATAAGGATGGCCGATCGCGATCGCGCCGCCGCTCACGTTCAGGCGATCATCGGGGATGCCGAGCCGGTCGCGGCAATACAGCACCTGGACCGCGAACGCCTCGTTCAACTCCCACAGGCCAATATCGTCCATCTTCAGGCCGAACCGGTCGAGCAGCTTGGGAACGGCGAAGACCGGGCCGATGCCCATCTCGTCCGGCTCGGTGCCGGCGACCGCCATGCCGACATAGCGGCCGAGCGGGGTAAGGCCGCGACGCTCCGCCTCCTTTTCCTCCATCAGCACGCTGGCCGAGGCGCCGTCCGACAGTTGCGAGGCGTTGCCGGCGGTGACCGTGCCGTCGGGCAGCACGACCTTGAGCGCGGCAAGACCCTCCGCCGTCGTCTCCGGGCGATTGCCCTCATCTTTGGCGAGGGTCACCTCGCGGTGGCTGATCGCCTTGGTCTCCTTGTCGATGATCGCCATCGTCGCGGTGACGGGAACGATCTCGGCATCGAAGCGGCCGGCCGCCTGTGCCTCGGCGGTGCGCTGTTGCGAGCGCAGGCCATATTCGTCCATCTGCTCGCGCGTGATGCCATAGCGTTTGGCGACCACCTCGGCGGTTTGCAGCATCGGCATGTAGATGTCGTGATGCATCGCCTTCAGTTCCGGGTCGGGCGCGACGTTCATCTTGGGCGTCTGCACCAGGCTGACGCTTTCCACGCCGCCGCCGATCACCACGTCCATCCGGTCATGGACGATCTGCTTGGCGGCGGTGGCGATCGCCATCAGGCCGCTGGCGCATTGCCGGTCGACCGACATGCCCGCGACGCTGGTCGGCAAACCGGCGCGGAGCAGCGACTGGCGCGCGATGTTGGTCGCCTGATGACCTTGCTGGAGCGCAGCACCCAGGATCACGTCGTCGACCTCGGCGCCGTCGACGCGGGCGCGATCGAGCGCGGCCTTGATCGCATGGGCGGCCAGGGTCGGCGAGGGCAGGTCGTTGAACGCGCCGCGATAGGCGCGGCCGATCGGGGTGCGGGCGGTGGAAACGAGGACGGCAGAGCGCATCGGGGAACAATCCTTTGCCAATTGGTCAGAGATAGATCAGCGTGATCCACTGCGCGACGAGTGCGGGCGTATCGGCACCCTCGATTTCGACGGTAAAATCGGTGACCTGCTGATATTGTCCCGGTCGCTTCTCATCGAAGGCGGCGAGGTGGAAGCGGCCGCGTACCCGCGCGCCGGAGCGCACCGGCGTGACGAAGCGGACGGAGTTGCCGCCATAGTTCACCGCCATGCGCATGCCCTGTACGACGGGGGCGTCCGCGATCTTTTCGGCAAGCTGCGGCATCAGCGACAGGGTCAGGAAACCATGCGCGATGGTGCCGCCGAACGGCGTCTGCGCGGCGCGGGCCGGGTCGACATGGATGAATTGCCGATCGCCGGTCGCCTCGGCGAAACCATCGATCATCGCTTGCGTGACGGTGATCCAGTCGGACACGGTTTCCGTGCCGATGCGATCCCGCATGGCTGCAACGGTAATCGTCGTCACAGGCGAGTACCCCTCCATCGAATTTGGCGCTAAGCGCGCTGTATCGCTTTTCTAGGGGCTGGCCGGGTCGTTCGGCAAGCCTTGCCTGACCGGATATTTGAACATGACGACTGCCATCGCGTCCAACCCCCGCAAAGACATGGCCAAGCTGTACCGCGCTGCCGAACCCGATGTTCTAAAACCGTTGCTGGACCGCGCGGCGACCAGTCCGGAATCACGGGAGCGGATCATGGGGCATGCCTCGGGCCTGCTCGCCGACCTGCGCGCGGCGCAGAGCCGGGGCTGGGTGAACCAGTTCCTGCAGGAATATCGGCTGAACTCGTCCGAGGGCGTCGCGCTGCTCAGCCTGGCCGAGGCATTCCTGCGCGTGCCGGACCCGGAAACGGCGGACCTGCTGATCGCGGACAAGCTGGGTGATGCGGACTGGCGTGCGCATACCGGCAAGTCGGCGTCGCGCCTCGTCAACTCCGCCACCTGGGGGCTGGTCGTCGGCCGTGCGCTGGTCGGCGAGGGCGAGACGGGACCACTCAAGCGCCTGATCGCGCGGGCGGGGGAGCCGTTCGTGCGCCAGGGCGTGGGCGCCGCGATGCGGATGATGGGCGAGATCTTCGTGATGGGCCGCACCATCGACGAGGCGACGCGCCGGATGAAGAAGCCGGAGAACAAGGGTTTCACCGCCAGCTTCGACATGCTGGGCGAGGCGGCGCGGACGCACGAGGACGCCCGGCGCTACTTCCAGGCTTATGTGCAGGCGATCGACGCGGTGGGCCGCGATCCGGCGGCGGGGCATTCGGTGTCGGTGAAGCTGTCGGCATTGCATCCGCGGTATGAGGTCGCGCGGCGGGCGGAGTGCGTGCCGGCGCTGACGGAGATGCTGGAGGCGCTGGCGGTGCAGGCGGCGGGGCATGGAATCGCGCTGACGGTGGATGCCGAGGAGTCCGAGCGGCTGGAGATGAGTCTCGACATCATCGGCGCGGTCGCAGGGCTGCCCAGCCTGAACGGCTGGGAGGGCTTCGGCATGGCGGTGCAGGCGTATGGCAAGCGGGCGCGGCCGGTGGTCGAATGGGCGAACAGCCTCGGCCGGATCATGAACGTGCGGCTGGTCAAGGGCGCGTACTGGGATTCGGAGATCAAGCGCACCCAGGTCGAGGGACTGGCGGACTATCCGCTGTTCACGCGCAAGGCGGCGACCGATGTGTCCTATCTGGCGGTCGCCAAGGACATGCTGGCGGCCGAGAATATCCGCCCGGCCTTTGCCAGCCACAATGCGCTGACTGTCGCCACCATCCTGGAATGGGCGGGCAACCACCGCGATTTCGAGTTTCAGCGGCTGCATGGGATGGGCGATGGGCTGTACGAGCGGCTGGTGCGGGAGCAGGGGTATCATTGCCGTATCTATGCGCCGGTGGGAGGGCACCGCGACCTGCTGGCGTATCTGGTCCGGCGGCTGCTGGAGAACGGGGCGAACTCCAGTTTCGTGCACCAGCTGGCCGATGCGCGGCTGACCGAGGCGGAGATACTGGCGGACCCGGTGGCGAAGATCGCGGCGGTGGGCGGGGCGCGGCATCCGTCGATCCCGCTGCCGGTGGACCTGTTCAGGCCGGGGCATCGCAATTCGGGCGGCATCGACCTGAGCGACATTCCGACGCTGGAGCGGACTCGATCCGCCGTCAATGTGCCGGTGGCGCGCGAGACCGGCGACACGCAGACCGCCGACGTCAAGGCCGCCATATCGCGTGCTCAGGCGGCGTTCGGAGAGTGGTCGAAGCGGCCGGTGGCGGAGCGGGCGGCGATCCTGGAGCGGCTGGCCGATCTGCTGGAGGAGGAGCGCGACCGGCTGATGGGGATCCTGGTGCAGGAGGCGTTCAAGACGATTACGGACGCGATCGGGGAAGTGCGCGAAGCCGCCGATTTCTGCCGCTATTACGCCGGCGAAGCCCGGGCGCGGCTGCAGCCGGTGGAGCTGCCCGGACCGACGGGCGAGCGCAACACGCTGCACATGGACGGGCGCGGCGTATGGGCGACGGTGGCACCGTGGAATTTCCCGCTGGCGATCTTCCTGGGGCAGACCGTCGCGGCCCTGGTGACGGGCAATACCGTCGTCGCCAAGCCCGCGCCGCAGACGCCGGAGATCGCGCGGGCCGCGGTCGCGCTTGCCCACCGGGCCGGCGTACCGGCCGACGCACTGGTGCTGGTGACGGGCGGACCGGAGGTCGGACAGGCGCTGACCGAGGATGCGCGGGTGATGGGCGTCGCCTTTACCGGATCGACCGCTACCGCCAAGCGGATCGCCCGCACGCTGGTGGCCGATGACGACCGCCCGATCGTGCCGCTGATCGCGGAAACCGGCGGGATCAACGCGATGATCGTCGATTCGACCGCTCTGCCCGAACAGGTGGTCGCCGATGTCGTCACCTCGTCCTTCCGGTCGGCGGGGCAGCGGTGTTCGGCGCTGCGCCTGCTGCTGGTGCAGGAGGAAGTGGCGGACGGCGTGATCGCGATGCTGACGGGTGCGATGGAGACGCTGAAGCTGGGGCCGACGGGCGACCCGGCGACCGATGTCGGGCCGGTGATCGACCGCGCCGCCTATGACAAGCTGATGGCCTATCGGCAGCAGGCGGGCGGGCGCGTCATCAAGACGCTGGACGCGCCGGCGGACGGCCTGTTCGTGCCGCCGACGCTGGTCCGGCTGGACCGGATCGAGGATCTGGACCGCGAATGGTTCGGCCCGATCCTGCACGTCGCGACCTGGGCGGCGGGGACGCTGAGCGAGACGATCGCGCGGGTCAATGCCAAGGGCTATGGCCTGACCATGGGCCTGCACAGCCGTATCGCGCGCGCCGTGGAAGTCGCCGAGGCGGAAGCGGAAGTGGGCAATCTGTACGTCAACCGGTCGATGATCGGCGCGGTGGTCGGGTCGCAGCCCTTTGGCGGCGAGGGGCTGTCCGGCACCGGGCCGAAGGCGGGCGGGCCGCATTACCTGTATCGCTTCTGCGCGGAGCGGGCGGTGTCGGTGGACACCACCTCGGCCGGCGGCAACGCGACGCTGTTGTCGCTGGACGAAGGAGGGATCTGAGCCCGCCAGCTATCAGGTCGGGAGCGATGATCCGAATCCGTTCGTCTGGAGTAGCCGGCGAGCTTGTCGAGACGGCGTATCGAGAGACCTTCGAGGGGGGGTACCTCTCGATACGGGCTCTCGACAAGCTCGATCCCTATTCGAGGCGAACGGCATGGGAGGCAGATCGAAATCGCCTTCGGACGTGAGGGTAGGGACGGTCGATCCTGCCTTCCCGGCCCTTACGCCCCCTTGGTGAGCGAAGGGGCGTAGGGCATGACCAGCGTGCCGTCGGGTGCGGCGGTGTAGGTGGTCTGGGTCGGATAGGCGATGCCGATCTTCTCTGCGGCGAAGCGGCGGATGATCGCCACCATGATCCGGTCGCGCTTGGCATGCGCGGTCGGCCAGTCATTGCCGGCGATGTCGAACTGGAGCGCATAGTCGAGGCTGCTGGCACCGAACGTCTCGAACCCGGCGCGGGCGACGGTCACCTCTTCGGCCTCGGCGATCTCGCGCAGCAGGGCGGGCACGCGCTCCAGCGTTTCGGGCGCGGTTTCGTAGGTGACGCCGATGGTAAAGCCGATGCGGATGTGGTTGCGCACCGTGGTGTTCTGAATTTCCTTGTCGAGAAGCTGGCGGTTCGAGATGACGCGCAGCTCGCCGGTAAAGGCGCGGATGCGGGTCGATTTCAGCCCGATCGATTCGATCACGCCGCTGGTCGTGCCGTAGCTGATCGTGTCGCCGCGGCGGAACGGCCGGTCGAAGATGATGGCGAGCGCGGCGAACAGGTCGGCAAAGATGCCCTGCGCGGCCAGACCGATCGCGATGCCGCCGACGCCGAGACCGGCGACCAGGCCGGTGACGTTGACCCCGAGATTGTCGAGCACGACGACGAGCGCGATCGCGAACAGCGCAAAGGTGACGAGCAGGCGGATCAAGCCCATCGCGGAGAGCAGCGCCTCGCCCGAATAATGCTCGGACTGGGTGCGGTGTTCAATCGCGCCCAGGATCAGCTCGCGCGCCCAGATCGCGGCCTGGAACACGGCGGCGACGGTGAACAGGAAGCCGACGGTGCTGGCGACCTCGCGCGGCGCACCGGCATAGCCGACGACCAGTTGCGCCGCGAGCATGATGATGAAGAAGTTGTTGGTCCGCACCACGGCACGGCCGATGATGATGCCCCAGCCCGCAGCAAGGCCGGGGCGCGCGCACAGGCGATTGCCCAGGCGGCGGGCGGCGTGGAGCGCGATGACGATGACCGCGCCGATGCCAAAGGCGATCAGCACCTGCAGCCAGTGCGTCTGCACCCAAAGCGTGCTGGCGTCGATCAGGCGATCGATCTGGCGGGGGACGTTGGTGGTATCGAAAATGGGCTCTTTGGCAGCGGCGGAATTATTCGACATCAATCTTCCCGGTCAGGCGGCCGCTAAGGCCGGCGTGCCCTGTTCGAGGAAGGCGATCAGGCCGCATTCCTCTCGGCTGAGGTGGCGCTTTGCGCGCGGAAGGCGCAGCGCCTGGCGAAAGCTGGACTGACCCTTCTTGACCAGGGCGATCAGCGAAGGGTGGACATAGCTTTTGCGTGCGATGGCGGGGGTGTTGCCGAGCCGTGCGACGACGGGTTCGAGCAGCGCCTTCAAACTGAGGTCGCTTTCGGCACGGGCCAGCGCCTCGAACGCGGTGACGCTGGCGGCCCAGGTGCGGAAATGCTTGGCGGTGAAATCGCCGCCCGTCGCCTGCTTGATATAGGCGTTCACGTCGGAGGAGGTGACCGGATGCGCCTCGCCCGCATCGTCGAGCCAGGCGAACAGATGCTGTTCGTCCAGATCCTGGCAGCTCTTGACGAAACGCGCGAGCGATCGATCGGTGATGCGGCAGTCGCGCACCTTGCCCGACTTGCCCTGATAGCGCAGCTTGAGCGTCTGGCCCTTTACCTGACCATGGCGCTTGCGCAGCGTGGTCGCGCCGAAACTCTTGTTGGCGGCGGCATAGGCCTCGTTCCCGACGCGGATATGCGCGATGTCGAGCAGCCGGACGACGGCGGCCACGGCGCGCTCCTTGCAAAGCCCGCGCAAGGCCAGATCCGCCTCCACCCGTTTGCGCAAACGCGGCAGCGCATGGCCGAATTCGGCGCAGCGTTCGTATTTCGCCGCTTCCTGCGCTTCGCGGAAGTCGGTGTGGTAGCGATATTGCTTGCGGCCCTTCTCGTCCCAGCCGACCGCCTGGACGTGGCCGTTCGCCCGGGGGCAATACCAGGCATTCACATAGGCCGGGGGCAGGCCGATCCGGTTCAGCCGGTCGATCTCGTCCCGGTCGGTGATGCGCTCGCCCTTCGCGTTCCAATAGCCCCAGCCGCCACGCACCTTTTTGCGCGTGATGCCGGGCTTGGTGTCATCGCAATAGACGAGTCTGGTGGGCATCGTTGCTCCCTCGGATGGTCTTGGGAAATGCGCCGGCGGTCGCTTCGTTCCGGAACGGGGGCAGGGGGCGGCGGGTTGAGGCGGCGTTCCCCTTCACCGATACCCCTTCCTCCCATGGAGAATTGTCATGGCCGATCTATCCCAAGCCCGCGTCCTGATGCTGGCGGCAGACGGGTTCGAGACCGTCGAACTGTTCGAACCGCGCAAGGCGCTGGAGGCGGCGGGCGCCAAGGTGAGCCTCGCTTCGCTGAAGCGCGACCCGATCCAGGGCATGGAGCAGGATCTGAACAAGGCGGAGACCGCGACGCCGGACCTGACCGTCGACGAGGTCGACACCGACGATTATGACGCGTTGGTGCTGCCGGGCGGCACCTGCAACCCGGACAAGCTGCGCCTGAACGAGCGTGCGGTGGAGATCGTCACCGAGTTCATGGAGGACGACAAGATCGTCGCCGCGATCTGCCACGGCCCCTGGCTGCTGGCGGAGGCGGACGTGGTGGATGGCCGGCGGCTGACCAGCTTCCCTTCGATCCGCACCGACCTGGAAAATGCCGGCGCCGATGTGGTGGACGAGGAAGTCGTGGTCGACGGCAACCTGATCACCAGCCGCAAGCCGGATGACATTCCCGCCTTCAACCAGGCGATCATTGATGCGCTGGTCGAGGAACTGGCCGACGAGCCGGCCTGACCCGGAACGGGACGCGGATGAGCGGGGCCGCCGTCGCGTCGGCGGCCCCGCTATGGCATCGCGGGCACATTCCCCCGGTCGGAGAGTCCGCGATGCGATTCATGCTTCCCCTTGCCCTGATCCTGATCGCCGGCCCGGCGGTGGCACAGGGGAGTGGCGCGCCGTTTACCGTCGGCAACCGCGGCTTTGCGACGTTGCAGGAGGCGGTGGGCGCGATCGGCGATGGCGAGGGGACCATCCGCATCGCGCCGGGCACCTACCGCGAATGCGCGGTGCAGGATGCGGGCCGCATAGCCTATGTCGCGGCGGTGCCGGGCCGGGTGGTGTTCACGCGCGTCACCTGCGAGGACAAGGCGGCGCTGGTGCTGCGCGGGCGCGGTGCGCGTGTCGAGGGTATCGTGTTCTCCCATCTGGAGGTGGCGGACGGCAATGGCGCGGGCATCCGTCTGGAAAAAGGCCCGCTGACGGTCGAGAACGCGATGTTCCTGGACAGCCAGTCGGGCATCCTGTCCGCCGACGATCCCGCCGGCACGGTCACCATCGATCATTCGACCTTTGCCGGGCTGGGCAAGGACCCGACCGGTAACGGTGCGCATGGCATCTATATCGGCGGTTATGGCGCGCTGACCGTCAACGCCAGCCGGTTCGAGCGGGGCACGGGCGGTCATTATCTGAAAAGCCGCGCCAAGCGGATCACGGTGACCGACAGCAGCTTCGACGATACGCGCGGGCAGGCGACCAACTACATGATCGACCTGTCCAACGGCGCACAGGGGCGGATTGCGGGCAACACCTTCGTGGTGGGGCGCAACAAGGACAATCATTCCACGCTGATCACCGTCGCGCCCGAGGGGGCGAAGAACGATTCGACCGGGCTGGTGGTCGAGAACAACATCGCCACGCTGGCGCCGGGGGTGACGTACAAGCCGGTGCTGGTCGGCAACTGGTCCGGCGAGGCGCTGGTGCTGCGCGGCAACCGGCTGGGTGCGGGGATCAGCCTGACCGCAAGGCGCTGGTGACGCCGAGATAAGGGCTGGGGGATAAAGGCTGGAGGTCGGCGGCTTCGTCCTGTCATCGATTGCACGGGAGACATGACGCATGACGAAGACTTTGAGCCTGATCGCACTGACCGCGGTGCTGGCCGGCTGCACGACGATGACGGATAGCGCGGCGGACGGGGCCGCGGCTGCAACGGGTGAGACGATCCGCTACAGCGTGTCGCCCTGCTACGGGACGTGCCCGGTCTATGCGGTGACGGTGTTGCCGAACGGGCAGGTGACGTTCGACGGGCAGGAGCATGTCGCCGCCAAGGGGCCGCAGGAACGACAGGCGGGCGTCGCCGCCTATCGCCGCCTTGCCGCCGCTTTGGCCCCCTATCGTCCGATGACCGGGGTCACCGCGCAGACCCGATGCGAGCAGCAGGTGAGCGACCAGCAGGGCTATCGCATCGCCTGGATCGGGGACGATGGGCGCGAGACGGTGCTGACGCACGATCGCGGCTGCATATCGCCGACGAACCGGGCGTTGAACAAGGTCATGGACGGCGTGCCGGCGATGCTGGGCCTTGGCGGGTGGATCGGCCGCTGATCCGGCTTACTCGGCCAGTCGGCTGCCAAGCCACTGGCCGAGATATTCCAGGCACGCCAGCCGGCGCCACAGTCCGCTGTCGGCGACGCGGTCCATTTCGAACCAGCGGCGCATGACGGGGAAATCGGGATCGATCACCCGGTGCATATATTCGGGGGCGAGCAGGCCGCCATGCTCGTCACCCTGCGCGGCGAGGCGGCGGCGCAGCGCATAGCTTTGCCGGCGCAGCCAGGGTGGGCGGATGCGCGACTGCCATTCGGAAAAGCGGTGCCGGGTCGAGGGCGGGCCGGAAAAGTCATGGCCATAGGCCGAGGGATGCGCGGCAAGGCCGGGGTCGATCGCGGCGATCAGTTGCGCCTCGAACCGGCCGGCACGCTTCAGGGCCAGGGGCAGCGTCATCGCATCGGCGACGACGCCGTGGTCCAGAAACGGCATCAGATAGGCACCGAACCGCGCCTCGGTGCTGATCTCGCGGCCGAACAGGGCGCGGCAGCGGACGGCGGGGTAGATGTGTTCGATGCGGTCGCGGGGAATGCGGGCGTGGCGGGGCATGGCGATCGCGGAGGCGATCTTGGCGGCGATGCGGTCGAGAAAGGCGTGCGGGTCGAAGCGCGGGCTCGCGTCGGAGGCGAGGAAGCGGGCGAAGAAGGTGGCGGCCACCGAATCGGCGGTCATCGCGCGGTCGGGCAGATAGAAGAAATCGCGAAAGATTTCTCCGCAGCCGCCCGAGGCGGCCAGCGCGCCGTCCGCGTGGCGGGCATGGGCCGCGGCGGTGTTGCCGCCGCCGTCGAAGATGTTGCCGTAATTGGGCAGGCCGTCCCAGACATGGAACTCGCGCGCGACATGGTCGGCAAAGGCGTCGGGCGCGATATGGGTGTCGGCCTTGTTGATCCAGGCGACGGGCACGCCCTCTGCACGGCCGATCGCCTGCGCGACGGCGACGTCCTCGCTGCCCGGCGGGCCATAGACGTAGAGGTCGGGCCGGGCGCCGGCCTCGCGCAGGGCGGCAAGGAGCAGGCGCGAATCGAGGCCGCCGGACAGCGGGCTGTTGATGCGGTCGAACGCCGCGACATGCGGCGCGACAACGGCATGGAGCCGCGCCCTAGCCGAGGCGATCCGGTCGGGCAGCGCGCGGGCCGGATCGATGCCGGGCAGCGTGCGTGTGACCGGGTGGTAGCGGATGCCGTCGGGCAGCAGCTCGACGATGCGGTCGGGCCCCAGCGTGCGCAGCCCCTCGAACACGGTGTCGTCGCCGATGGGCGTGACGTTGAAGGCGTATTCGTAAAGCCCTTGGGAGGAGAAGCGCACGCGCTGCTGCACGTCCAGCGCGGCGAGAAGCGAGGTCGAGAAGACCTGGCCGCCCTCGTCATGGAAAAGCTGAAAGGCGCCGAACCAGTCGGTGAACAGGAAGCTGCGCCCGCGCTTGCGGATCAGTACCGCGAACTGCCCGGCAAGCCGCGACCAGTCGAGCCGCGGAGGCTCGAACGCGGCGAGCAGGGCGCGCAGGGCGTCGCGCCCGAGCTGTCCGTCGAAGGCGAGGGTGCCTGCGACCGCGACCATGTCGGGGCCGTCGACCAGCAGGGTGTCGGGGCCGCCGAGGATGTAGGGAACGTGGAGGCCGTGCCAGCCGGGAAAGGCGAAGTGGTGGGGATGCGTAAAGCCGAGCGCGGTGAACTGCGCGGTGGCGGCGGCGTGCGGGTCGGCGACGAGGCCGTGGGCGCCCTGGGCGTGGAGGAACAGTCCGGCCATGGGGATCAGGCAGCCGCTGCTGCGGCGTGGCGCGCGAAGTTGCGTTTGGTGGCGGCGCTGCGTCTGGCGGTGAGATAGGTGTCCAGGCCGATCTGTGCGCCGATCAACTGGTAGATGAAGGGGTTGAAGGCGATGCCGACAAAGGCGGCGCCGAGCAGATAGATGAGGTGGGCGTGCTGGAGCGCGCCGGCGAGCGCGCCGCCCCAGCGCAGGGGATCGTCCTCCGAGCGGTGGCGGCGGCGTAGGATTTCCATGCGGATCAGTCCCCCGATATTGATCGACAGCCACAGGATGACGCCGGGCCAGCCCTGTTCGCCCAGCACCTCGAAATAGCTGCTGTGATAGGCGCGGGCCTTGTCCTGCGCGCGGCGGCGGTCGGTTTGCGTGTTGGCCGCGGTGCCCGAGGTCTCGACCAGTTCGTAGCTCACCCGGTTCTGCAGATAGGCGTTGAAGCCGCCGCCCAGGGGGTGCGACTTGGCGTAATCCCAGGTCCATGCCCAGACGGCGAGCCGGGTGGAGGCGGATTCGTCGCCCTGATAGGTTTTGATCGTACCCATCCGCTCCGTATAGGAAGAGGGCAGCAGCGGGGTGGCGATCAGCCCTGCGACACCGAGCGCGGCCAGATAGAGCAGGCGCCGCTTCACGTCGCGCAGCATCAGGACCGCGAGCAGGCCGATGCAGAGCAGGCCCGTGCGCGCCGAGGTGCCGACCGGGATCAACAGGCAGGCAAAGACCAGCGCCCAGGCAAAGCCGCGCACCCGCCAGTCGGGCCGGAAGATGGTGCCGTATTTCGCCAGCCACAGGATGATCGGGATCATCGTGACCGCCACCGCCGAGATGATGCTGCCCTCGTACAGCCCGGTATTGTTGGTCACCATCAGGTTCAGCTCGCCATAGCCGCCGCCCGACGCCAGCGTCTTGATCCCGCCGACGATGATGATCGACCCGGCCGACAGCGTCATGAACAGCAACAGCGCCTCGATCCTGAGCCGGGTGCGCAGCGTGAACGGCAGAAACGCGCCGAATGCCAGCGCCTTCCACACCCAGTCCCATTTGTCGGCCGCCTCGATGGGGAAATCGGCGAAGCGCGTGGTGATGCCGCAATAGACGAGCAGCAGCCCGATCAGGATCTGGCGGGGCGCGATGCGCAGGCCCCGCTTGTCGTCGGTCAGGGCCCAGCCGCCGACCGCGGCGAGCACCGCGATCAGCGAGATCGGCACCGCGTTGAGCAGATAATAGGTCAGCCGCTGCGGCGAGACGATGTCGATATAGATATAGACGAGGACGAGCAGGAACGGCCGTTTCAGCCCGAAGCCGAACAGCGCCGCCAGAAATGCGATAAAGACGAGATCACGCACGCGGGCGTCGTCGCTTGAACCGGGCAGGCGGACCGCCCGCATCATCCTCGCGGTCGAGATCGGGGCGCTTGAGGAGCATCCACGCCGCCAGCAGCATCAGGCCGTGGGTGAGACCAAGCGCGAAATTGTCGATCATCGCCTACCCCCCGTCATGCCTGTTGCTCCGCCCTCATGACCCGCCCCATACGGTCCTTGTTGCGACATCCCGTAGGCCCGGCGGGATTGACGCGGCGTTAAGGCAGGGACGTTCACAAGGCCATCATGCGTATCCTGCACATACTGGACCATGGCCTGCCGCTGCAAAGCGGATACACCTTCCGCACCCGCGCGATCCTGAAGGCCCAGGAAGCGCGCGGGTGGCAGGTCGCGGCGGTGACCGGCCCGCGCCAGGGCACGAGCGCGCAGGCGGTGGAAGCGGTGGACGGCCTGACCTTTCACCGCACCGCAGGGCCGGTGCCGGCGGGATGGCGCGGCGAGATCGGCGGCGTGGCGCGCTATGCCGGCCGGATCGAGGCGGCGGTGGATGCGTTTCGGCCCGACATCCTGCACGCCCATTCGCCAGTGCTGGATGCCCTGGCCGCGCTGATCGTCGCACGGCGGCGCAAATTGCCGCTGGTGTACGAGATTCGCGCCTTCTGGGAGGATGCGGCGGTCGGCAACGGCACGGGGCGCGAAGGATCGGCGCGCTACCGCGCCACGCGTGCGATGGAAACATGGGCCTGTCGCCGGGCCAATGCGGTGGCGGTGATCTGCGAAGGGCTGAAGACCGACCTGATCGGACGGGGGATCGACCCGGCCAAGCTGACCGTCTCGCCCAATGGCGTCGACCTCGGCCTGTTCGGCACGCCGGTGCCGCGGGACGCGGCGCTGGCGGCGGAACTGGGTCTGGAGGGCGGCGAGGTGATCGGCTTCATCGGCAGCTTCTATGATTATGAAGGGCTGGACGACCTGATCGCGGCGATGCCGCGGCTGGTGGCGGCGCGGCCGCTGGCCCGGTTGCTGATGGTCGGCGGCGGGCCGATGGAGGCGGCGCTTCGCGCGCAGGCGGTGGCGTCGCCGGTGGCCGCGGCGATCCGCTTCGTCGGCCGTGTGCCGCATGACCAGGTGGAGCGATATTACAGCCTGGTCGACATATTGGCCTATCCGCGCAAGCGGATGCGGCTGACCGATCTGGTCACCCCGTTGAAGCCGCTGGAGGCGATGGCGCAGCGGCGGCTGGTCGCGGCATCGGACGTGGGGGGACATCGCGAGTTGATTCGCGATGGCGAGACGGGCACGCTGTTCCCGCCCGACGATCCGGCGGCGCTGGCGGATGCGCTGGCGACGCTGCTGGACGATCGCGGGCAATGGGACGAACGACGGAACAAGGGGCGCAAGTTCGTGGAAGACGAGCGTAACTGGTCGTCAAATATTGCGCGCTATGCCCCTGTCTATCAGCGGCTGATCGATGCCGCGCCGATGGATCACTGATGGCTGCCACCGCCCCCACCCGATATCTGCCGATCGCCGGTGGCCTGGCCGCCGGGCTGGCGGTGCTGGCGCTGGTCTTCACCTCGCCGGCCGAGGCGCTGGAAAGCTGGGTGCGCCAGACCGGGATCGCGGCACTGGTGCCCGCGGCGAACCCGCCGCTGGGATCGACCGCACGGCTGTTGCTGGCGCTGGTCGGCGGCGGGTGTGCGGCGGCGATCGTCTGGTCCGCCCTGTTTCTGTTATGGGGCACGGGCGGGCTGCTGGCGCCGCGCGCGCGCCGCAGCGACGAGGACCTGCCCGAAATCCGCCGGGCCGACGCGCATCCGGATGCGCCGCCGCGCCGGCCGCTGAATGCGGCCGAACTGGAGGTGCCGGTCGTGCCTGCGCCGCCGCCCGAGGAACGGACACTGCCCGAGGATCTGGATCAGCCGCTTGCCGCGTTCGATCCATCCGCGATCCTGGCGGTGCCGCGCGAACCGGTCCGGCCGCTGTCGCCGGCCGGTTCGGTGGGATCGACCATCCGGATCGATCCGCCGGGCGAGGTCGCGACCTTCCCCTCGGCCGAGGAGATCGAGCGCATCGAGACCTTTGCGGTGACCCCCATCCGCCGGGTGGAGGAGGATGCTTCGCCGATGCCGATCGCGGCCGAACCGCGGATCGACGACGAGGCCGAGCCGCCGAGCATCGATTCGCTGCTCGACCGGCTGGAGCGCGGCACGCTGCGCCGGGGGCGATCGATCAATTAAAGGGTGATGCCATCATCTTGATCCGTGCGCGTCGGGTAGCGGCAACTACTCGACACGCAGGGGAGGGGATGGATCGATCCGATGTCATCCCGCTCCCGCGCAGCTTGCCGCGGATCAGGCGGGCTGGAACACGCCGCAGGCGATGCGGCCGCCGCTGTTGCCCGATGGGTCGGTCTTCAGGTCGTCGGCGGCCGCGTGGACGACCATCGCGGCGCCATCAGCATCGAGCAGCGAGGCGAGCGTCGCACCCGGAACGGTGAGGGCGATGGTGCCGCGGCCGTCGGTGCCGACGATCATGTTGGGCAGGTCGCCCTGATGCGGCCCCTGCGGGTTCATCGTGCCGTGCTTGCGCTCGGTGGGGTTCCAGTGACCGCCGGCGGTGGTGAAGTCGGGCGCGTCGCAGCGGCCGGTGGTGTGGACATGGGTGCCGTGCGTGCCGGCGGGTATGTTGCTGGCGTCCACCGTGATGCGGATGCCGTCGGCAACCTCGGTCGCGGTGGCGCGGCCGGCATCGGCCCCGGCGGCGGTGCGCAGCATGGCGGTCGCCGAGCGGCCCTCCGGCACGGGGGCGCCCGTCTTCAGATCGTCGTTGCAGGCGGCAAGCGTCAGCAGCAGCGTGGTGGTGGCGATGGAAAGCGTCTTCATCCTGTCACTCCCTGATATCGTTTGTCGGTGATCCATCGTGCGAACCGCTTGAATCCTCGCCCGGTTCCAGCGGCCAGCGGGCGACGGGTTCGTAGTGGGCGGCGTGGGCGGTCAGGTGGCTCTGGTAGAGGATGAGGTGGGGGAGGGGGAAGGGGGCGCTGGACAAGGCGAGGTGGCGGGCCTGCCAGCCGGCGATCTCGGGCGCGGTGCCGGCGGAGCGGGACAGGCGCGCCACCGTGATGTGCGGGCGATAGGCGCGCCGTTCGGGGGGCAACCCGGCCCGCACACAGGCCTGATCGACCTTGCGATGGAGATGGGCGAGCGCATCCACCGGGTGCAGCCCCGCCCAGAGCGTGTCGACGCGGCCGCGATGGTCGAACGCACCGACGCCGGCCAGCGATACCACCGGCACGGGCGCATGGACCTGCGCCAGCGCGGCGGCGATGTCCTCCGCCACCGGCCGCTCGACCTCGCCGATGAAGCGCAGGGTGCAGTGAAGCTGCTCGTCCTCCTGCCACCGGGCATGGGGCACGCCGTCCATCACGTCGATCAGCCGGTCGCGAATGGCGGGGGGCGGGCGCAGGGCGACGAAGAGGCGGGGCATGGCGCAACTGTAGGCGCGATCCGCATGGTCGTCGATCCGAACCGGCGATCCGGGGCATCAATCGGGCGGGCTGTTACAAAACATGTCTGGGACGCGGGGCGGAACCGGGTGGCTTGAAAAGAGTCGTCGTCAGAGCGATATTTCGAACACCCGGCATATGGCCGGGCAAAGGAGCGAATTTCACCATGGCTAACTGGTCTGATCCACGGCCGAGCGCCGCGCCGTTCGGAACCACCGCCAACAAGACGGGCTCTACCGCGGTCGACGCGGGTCTGCGCTCGTACATGCTGTCCGTTTACAACTACATGTCCTCCGGCGTGCTGCTGACGGGTATCGTCGCGCTGCTGTTCGCGTGGGGCGGTGCATCGAGCCCGGCCGCGCAGGTGTTCATGGGCGGCGGGCTGCTGAAATACGTCATCATGTTCGCGCCGCTGGGCTTCGTGTTCGCGTTGAGCTTCGGCCAGATGCGGATGAAGACCTCGACGATGCAGATGCTGTTCTGGGCCTTCGCGATCGTGATGGGCCTGTCGCTGTCCACGATCTTCCTGGTCTACAGCCCGCTGGCGATCGCGCAGGCGTTCTTCGCCACCGCGGCCGGTTTCGCGGCGTTGAGCCTGTATGGCTACACCACCAAGCGTGACCTGTCGGTGTTCGGCACCTTCCTGATCATCGGTGTCGTCGGCCTGCTCGTCGCCAGCATCATCAACATGTTCCTGCAGTCGGGCCCGATGGGCATGGTGATCAGCGCGGTCGGCGTCCTGCTGTTCGCAGGGCTGACCGCCTATGACACGCAGCGGACCAAGGAGATGTATTATCAGGTCCGCGGCACGGACATGCAGGGCCGGGTGGTCATCATGTCGGCGCTGAGCCTGTATCTGGACTTCATCAACATGTTCCTGTTCATCCTGCGCCTGTTCGGTGGCAATCGCGACTGACGCCAGGGAATAACGGAGCGATCAGGGCCCGTCGGGACGACCCCGGCGGGCCCTTTCTTTTTGGGGGTGGGCGATGCGGCTGTCGATCGAAGTGCGGCTCGACTACGGCTTTGCCGAGCCGGCGGATGTGCTGTTGCAGGTGGAGGCCGCCGCGATGGCCGATCAGCGTATCGAGCAGGAGTCGCTCATCCTCTGGTCCGATACCGCGATCGCCGCGGTGCCGGGCGAGGACGGGATCGGGCAGCGATGCTGGGCACGCGGCGAGGGGCGGCTGGTCGCCGAATATCGCGCGGTGGTGCAGGTGGAGCGGCCGGCGGTGGTGCTGGCAGACTACGGCGCGACCCCGGTCCGCTCACTGCCCGGTGCGGTGGTCGCCTATCTGATGCCGAGCCGATATTGTCCGTCCGACCGGTTCGAAGGCTTTGTCCGGGCCGAATTCGCCGGGCTGTCTGGCGGAGCGCTGGCGCAGGCGCTGGCCGATTGGGTGTGCGCGTCCCTGCGCTACCGGGCGGGGGCGAGCAGCGGGGTGACCACGGCACTGGACACCTTTGCGATGCGCGCCGGTGTGTGCCGGGACTATGCCCATCTGCTGGTGGCGCTGGCACGGGCGGCGGCGATTCCGGCGCGTTGCGTCTCGGCCTATGCGCCCGGCGTCGATCCGCCCGACTTCCATGCGGTGGCCGAGCTGTGGCTGGACGGTGCATGGCGCCTGGTCGACCCCACCGGCATGGCGTCGTGCCGGGATATTGCGCGCGTCGCGGTCGGGCGGGATGCGACGGATATCGCCTTCATGACGATCTGGGGCGAGGCGGTGATGTATGGCCAGTCGGTGAGCGTGCGCGAACTTTGCTGATCCGTATCAGGAGGAACGGCGGTTGGGCTTGATCGTTCTCCCTGCGACACGAGTATTCACATGGGGAGTGTGCCATGAGCAGCGACGACACCGAATCCAACAGCGGCAGCAACAACGAGGGTCGCAACGAACGGCAGGATGCCGGGCGCGATCGTTCGATCGGCAAGCGGCTGGCGCGCGACCCGGAAAGCCGGGATGCCCGGCTCGACGCCGGGCTGGACGAGTCGATGGATGCCAGCGATCCGCCCTCCTCGACCCAGCCGGTCCACAATCACGGTCCGGCACCCTCGTCGGGCTATGACGAAGAAGCGGAACGCCGCCTGAAGGACGGCTGACGCAACGGATTGTTGCCCTTTGGCATCATCACAGGCTTCGGGGATTGCGGCGGGCTTCGGTTCGTCGCAATCTTTGTTGCGACGCAGCGCGTTCCATGATCCTTTAATGACAAGGCCGGTGGTGGCCGTTCAGGATCATGTTAACCATCCTGGTGCATCATCATCCGGTCGATGAGCGAGCGGGCGGGGTGATGCACATGGGATCGAGAATGAGACCGGCGGAAGGCGCAATGACGCTGGCCGAGATGAAGGAATTCGCCGGCTTCGGCGCGGCGACCCAGCGCTATATCCGCCGCTCGCTGGACATCGGGCTGGACCGCGAGGACGCCATGCTACGCTGGTCGCGCGACGTGGTGGAGGCCGCGAGCATCCGGGCGCAGGCGCGGCTCTACAACGTATTGCCGGAGCTCCGCCGCGGCATTCCGGGCGACAGCGGACTGGAGGCGGCCGAGCCGTTTCTGGCGCCGCTCATCACGCTGGCGGCGTTCGATCTGGGGCAGGGGCGGCTGACCAGCTTTGCGGCATTCCGCTTCCTGTACGAGCGGCTGATCGGGGCCGAGGTACGGCCATGGCTGCCCGCGGCCTTTTGCGCGGCGGCGGCGTTGCCGCATCTCAACCCCGAACTGCGGCGCAAGCTGCTCCAGTCGATCAGCGAGGCGGCGGCGACCGCATCGGGCTGGTCGAACCGCCAGCCGGCCTTTTTCCCGCATTGGGTGGAAAAGGTGGATTCGGGGACGTCGCTGGCGAATTGAGGTGGCGGGCCCGGTCATGGCTCGACCGCGCCCTCCACGCCTTACGTCTCGGAGTCGAACCGCAGCATCAGCCTGCCATCGGCATCCTGGATTACCGACAGCGTCCGATAGTCCGTGATGGTGGCATGGGGGGTCGCCATCGGCGCGGCATGGGTGGCGGTGACCGCGATCACGTCGGCACCCGCAGCCTCGGCCGCGGTGATGCCGGCGATGGTATCCTCCCAGACCAGACAATCGGCCGGGTCGACCCCGAGGCGCCGGGCACCGAGAAGGAAGGCGTCCGGAGCGGGCTTGCCGCGCGAGACATCATCCGCCGTGACGCTGTGGGCGGGGAAGGGCAGGCCGGCGGCGGCAAGGCGGGCGCGCGCCAGTGCGCGCGGCGCGGAGGTGACCAGCGCCCACCGTTCCGGCGGCAGCGTCGCCAGCATCGCCGCAGCACCGGGGATCTCCACCACATCGCCGACATCGGCAATCTCGTCTTGGGTCAGCGCCTCGGCCTCCGCCACCGGATCGACGCCGGCCGGTGCCAGGCGCCGGATCGTTTCGATGGCGCGGACGCCGTGCATGATGGAGAGGACGTGTTCGACCGGCAGGTCGTGGCGCTGTGCGAAGCGGGTCCAGGCGCGGATGGCGGAGGGGATGCTGTTCAGAAGGGTGCCGTCCATGTCGAAGAGGAAGGCGGCGTAGCTGCGTGATTGGGGCATAAAAGAGCTTTCAGTCAGCGACATGCCCGCCAGCCGGCGGTGCCGCGATCGGCCTGGTCGAGGTGAAGATGATCGGCATGGGCCGCGTTATAGTCGGGTGACAGCGTCGTGGCGAACAGCCGGCAGGCGCCGTCGCGTACCTCGCGCAGAAACGCGGCATTGTCCGCCCCGCCGGTCCAGTCGCGTGCGACGGTGATGCGCCGCCCGTCTGCCAGGCGGAAGCCGGCGATATCGACCGCGTCGGCGGTGGCATGCTCGCTCCAGGTGCCGCTGTCGCGCCCGGAGATGCGGCGGCAGTTGTAGCTGCCGAAATGGTCGATGGCGGTGACGCGACTGCCAAAACGCTTCTGGGCGGCAGGCTGGACCACGGTCCATTCCCAGAGCGACAGGGCTGCGGCGACCGGACAGGCGATGCCGAGCCCGGCGGGACGATAGCCGATACGCTGCGCGCCCGTACCGGTCAGGCGGACGGCATCGTCATAGCCGCATTGCGCGCTGTCCCGTCGCGGGGGCAAAACCGTGTAGCGAACCCCGGCCTTGTCGAGCAGGCGCCGGCATTGCGGAAAATCGCTGCCCAATGCGGTCAGCTTGCGGCCGGTGAACAGCCCGACCGGCGCGCCGAGATCGAGCGGGGTCCAGGGCAGATCCTGCGGGCGGCCCCGCATTGTTCCCCAGGCAACGAACAGCAGCGCCGCGACGACGGCGCCGATGACCAGCGCGGCGATCGTTCGGCGCAGCGTCCGCATCAGCCGCGGGTCGCCGCGGCGAGGCGTTCCGCGGTGACCGGATAACCGCAATCCTCCGGGATGCAGAGCCAGTCGCCGTCGGCGCGGTGATCGACAAAGGGCGTGATCGTGCGGACGGGATGACGGGCCGCGTCGGCGGCAGCGTCCGCGAAATCGGCGAAGCGGGCAAGACGCTCCAGCGTGCGGCGGGTGGGGTAGATGAGCATGGCCCGACCGGCATCGGCGGCGTCGAGCACGGCCTGTGCCGTCGTCCAGAAAGCCCGCACGGTTTCCCCGCCATCCGGTTTCGGCGCGGGGGCATCGGCGGGCAGGCGGGCGAGATAGAAGCGCGTGTCGAAGATGCGCGGCACCGCATGATCCGGGCGCCAGCGGGCAAAGGGGATCAACGCGGCAAGATCGAGTGTCGCCGCTCTGAACGACCCGGCAAGTGCGGCCCGGTCGGACACGGCGCCGGGTGCTGCATCCAGGCCGACAGCGATGCCCACTTCCTCGATCGTCTCCCGAATGGCGGCGATGCGTGCGGCGGCGTCGTCGACGGGAAGGCCGTGACCATCGGCGCGCGCGTGGTCGGCGGGATCGATGCGGCCGCCGGGGAACACCAGGGCGCCGCCGGCAAAGGCGAGTGCCGCGGCCCGCTCTACCATCAGGATTTCGGGCGCCGCATCAGGGCGGTCGCGCATCAGGATCAGGGTAGCGGCCGGGATGGCATCAGGCATCGCAGAAGGAGGCATGACAGGGGAACGCGCGAGGTGGCGGATCGGGGGCGCGGGTCCCGTGCCGGGGCGGTTCGATGCGGACGATGTCGGAAAGGGCGGGGTGGTGGAGCCGAGGGGAATCGAACCCCTGACCTCTGCAGTGCGATTGCAGCGCTCTCCCATCTGAGCTACGGCCCCGCCCCGGTCCGGCCCCGAGGGCTGGAAGTGACGCCCTTAGCGAGGCCGATCGGGCGATGCAACAGCGGTTTCACCCACCCGGTATTTTCGGCTGCACCGCCGGCGGGCGGCATTGATCCAGATTTAGTCGCGGGAGGCGACCGGCTCGTCCGGGCCGGCGGGAACCATCATTCGCCTCGACCCTTGTTCAACCTGGAATATCCGACCGGGCCGTCACAGCACGGCGGATGCCGTAGGACCGAACATCAGGAGGATACCATGCCGTACGATCGCAATTCGCGGAGCGGTAACCGGGACGACCGCGATTTCGACTATGGTCGCGACTATGGATCGGGTCGTGATTACACCTATTCCAGCGCGCGTGATTATGATGCCGCCGGGTCGTTCGACGACGAGCGCCGCGGCTATGGCACGCGCGATTACGGGCATCAGCGTTATGCCCAGCGTGACCGCGGATACGGACAGGGCCAGGATTACCGCAGCCAGGACTATCGGGGCCAGGATTACCGGGGTCAGGACTATCAGGGCAGCCGATTCGGTGGCGGCGAGCGCGGCTATGGCCGCGGCGGCGAATATGGCGGCTATCGCAATCACGAACGCTACGGCGTGCGCGACGAGGGCTCGCGTGGTGACGGGCATCGTCGCTTCGCCGGCGAGGATTACGGTCCGGCGCGCAGCGACTATCGCGGCGGTGGATACGGCCAGGACTCGCGCTATCGCGAGCAGCAGGATCATCGTGGCGGCGGCCGTTCCTCGCAGGATTACGGGCGTCAGCCGCAGGGCTATGACTATGAGGAGCGCGGTTTCATGGCGCGTGCCGGGGACGAGGTCCGCTCGTGGTTCGGCGACGAGGAAGCCGAGCGTCGGCGCGAGGCCGATTCGCGCTATGACGAGCGTTATTATGCCGAGCGCGACAATGATTATCACAGCTGGCGCTCCGGCCAGATCGCGGCACTCGACCGCGACTATGACGAGTATCGCAGCGAGAACCGCTCCAAGTTCGAGAACGAGTTCGGCACGTGGCGCACCCAGCGCCAGGGGCAGCGCGACCTGCTGAACAACGTGACCGAGCATATGGACGTGGTCGGCTCCGACGGGACGCATGTCGGCACGGTCGACAAGGTTCGTGGCGACCGCATCCTGCTGACCAAGAACGACAGCGATGCGGGTGGTCGTCACCACTCCATCCCGTCGCGCTGGTTGCAGACCGTGGACACCAAGGTGACGCTGGCGAAGACCGCGGACGAGGCCAAGAAGCATTGGCGCGACGAGGAAGACGCACAGGCGCTGTTCGGTGATCGCCCGGACGGGCGGCGCGACCAGACCGGCCAGTCCAACCATAGGAGCCAGACGGGTCAGGCCGGGCAGTCGAACCAGACCGGTCAGGCGAATCAGGCCGGCCAGTCGGGCCAGGCCGGACAGGACGGTTCGCACGGGCTGAACAAGAGCTTTTCCGGGACCTATTGATCCGGTGAGGTGACCCGGCGGTGCGCCGCCGGAAGTTCAAGGAAAAGGCCCGGGCCGCATGCCCGGGCCTTTTTGATTTGGCCTTTTCGATTTGGCAGGGCGCGCGGCATGATCGCCGCGCAGAAACAAGCAGGAGAGACACCGCGATGGCACAGGCATGGACGCTGACGAACCGGCCCAAGGGATTGCCCAAGGCCAGCGATTTCGCGCTGGTCGAGCAGGAATCGGGTAGCCTGGAGGAAGGGCAGGTGCGCGTCGCCAATCGTTGGCTGTCGGTCGACCCCTATATGCGCGGCCGGATGAACGACGTGAAAAGCTATGTCCCGCCGTTCCAGCTGGGGCAGCCGATGCAGGGCCATGCACTGGGTGAAGTGGTGGAAAGCCGGGCCGATGCCGTGCCGGTCGGGACGATGGTCAGCCACATGGCCGGATGGCGGGACGAGGCGGTGTTGCCTGCCGATCAGGTACAGGCGCTGCCGCCGATCGATGTCGCGCCGCAGGCGTTCCTGGGGCAGCTCGGCATGCCGGGGATGACGGGCTATTTCGGCCTGCTGGCCGTGGCCGAGGCCAGGGCCGGCGACACGGTGTTCGTCTCCGCCGCGGCCGGGGCCGTCGGATCGACGGTGGTACAACTGGCCAAGGCCAAGGGCATGACCGTGATCGGATCGGCCGGCGGCGCGGAAAAATGCGCATGGGTGCGCGAGATCGGCGCGGACGCGGTGGTCGACTACAAGTCGGGGCGTCCGATCGCCGAGGCGCTGGGCGAGGCCGCGCCCAAGGGGATCGACGTGTATTTCGACAATGTCGGCGGCGACCATCTGGATGCGGCGCTGGCCCATGCCCGTCCGCGCGCGCGTTTCGCGATTTGCGGAATGATCGAGGTATATAACGAGGCAAAGCCGACCAGCCTCCGGCATCTGGCGCAGATGATCGGCAAGCGCGTGAGAATGCAGGGATTTATCGTCAGCGACTATTTGGATCGCGCCGGTGAATTCTATGCCGAGATGGGTGATCTGGTGAAGAACGGCGCCTTGCAGCGGCAGGAAACGGTTTTTGAAGGACTTGAGGTCACGCCGGAGGCATTTTTGGCCCTGTTTTCCGGGGGTAACACCGGAAAGATGCTTGTGAAGCTGTGACAGGATCTTGGCCGGATAAGTTTGAGATGGCAGGGAACCTTTTGATTAATTGTAAAACAACGCAGGTTCGCAGCTATCCAAATTGATATACCCGTCCGGAGTAATCGGGTGGGTGGGTTTGATCGTGATTGTCGAGATCGTCTTGGGCGGCACGCTGCTTGCGGGCAGTGGTGCCGCCGTTTCCAACTTCGTCCGCGGCCGGCGCGAAAGGCGCCGCGATGCATGGCGGCGTGAGAAGGCAGCGGAGCATCAGGCGCGTTGGGCCGCCGCGGTCGAGAAGGTGACGCCGTTGGAGGCACCGGTGCTCGCCATACCGGCGAATGACGTGGTGGAAAGTGCGCCGCTCCCCCGGACGATCCCGCAGGGCGCGCCGGGCACGCGCGTGACCGATCCTCCCGCGGTGATGCCGAGCCGGGTTTTCTGGTCGATCAACGGCTATCATGCGATGCCGTCAGGGTGGCAGACGCTGGAGGTGGGCCTTTGGCGCCCGAGCGGCACCGACCGGCAGCGGCATTATCCGTTCGATCGGTCGGACCGCCGGCGCCGATCGATCCATCCTTTCTGATCCGGCGGTTGGCTCCGCGGCGTCAGGGGCAGTGAAGTCACCGCCCCCGATGCCCTGTTCTGGCCGATCGGTTCTAGCCGATCGCGGCGTCGAAGGTATTGCATTGCGCCGGGTCGCCGGTTTCCAGGCCACGGCGCAGCCAGCGCATCCGCTGTTCGGAGGTGCCATGGGTGAAGCTGTCGGGGACCACGCGACCGCCGGCTTCGCGTTGCAGCGTGTCGTCGCCGATCGCGCGGGCGGCGGTCATGCCTTCTTCGATATCACCGGGTTCCAGGCGGTTGCGGTTGCGGGCGGCCCAGACGCCGGCATAGCAATCGGCCTGTAGCTCCAGGCGGACGGACAGGGCGTTGCCCTCCGCGCGGCCGGCACTGGCCTGCGCCCGGCTGACCTCGGTCGAGGTGCCGAGCAGATGCTGGATGTGATGGCCGAATTCGTGCGCGATCACATAATAGCGCGCGAAATCACCCTGGGCGCCGAAGCGGTTGGCGAGTTCGTCGAAGAAGCTGGCGTCGAGATAGATGCCGTTGTCCGATGGGCAGTAGAACGGCCCCATCGCGGACTGTGCCGCGCCGCAGCCGGACTGGCCGGAACCGGTGTAGAAGCGCAGCATCGGCGCCTCGAACCGCTGGCCCGATTGCGCGAAGATCTGTTCCCAGGTGTTCTGCGCATTGCTGTAGGCCTGGCACGTCTCCCGCCTGGCCGGGGTGGCGTCGCAGACCTGGCGGACGTCGGTACCGGTGGAAGGGCCGCGGCTGACCGGCGTGCCGACCTGACCGCCGCCGCCGCCAAGCAGGTTGAGCGGGTTCAGCCCGAGAACGGCGAGGATGATCAGCACGACGACGATGCCGCCGCAGCCGAAGCGGCTGCCGATCAGCGGCAACAGGCCGAACAGCAGACCGCCGCCACCGCCGCCGAATCCGCCGCCACCCTGCGCCTCACCGACATTGATGTCGTTGTCATAATCGTCGAGCCGCATGGGCGCCCCTCTTCCCTGGCGAAAGTTGCGTTGGCGTGATGAACCCCCGACCGGCCTCGACGGTTGCACGGGGCGACGGGTTCGCGTCATGCTGATGGCGAACACAAGGCAAGGGTGAGGGGGATGAGCATGTTCCTGCAGGGCAAGACGGCGATCGTGACCGGATCGACCTCGGGGATCGGCTTTGCGATTGCCGAGGTGCTGGCCAAGGCGGGCGCGTCGGTGGTCATCAACGGCTTTGGCGAGGCGGAGGCGATCGAGGAGAAGCGCGCCCGGCTGGCGGAGGCGAGCGGGGCAGCGGCGCTGTACGTGCCCGCCGACATGCGCCAGCCCGACGAGATCGCGGCGATGGTCGAGCAGGCGGTGGCCGAGACGGGATCGTGCGACATCATCGTCAACAATGCCGGCATCCAGCATGTCGCGCCGATCGGCACGTTTCCGGTCGACAAGTTCGACGCGATCATCGCGATCAACCTGTCGGCGGCGTGGCACATGATGCGTGCGGCGGTGCCGCACATGCGGGCCAAGGGCTGGGGGCGGATCATCTCCACCGCGTCGGCGCACAGCCAGGTCGCCAGCCCCAACAAGTCGGCCTATGTCGCGGCCAAGCACGGCGTGGTGGGGATCACCAAGACGGTGGCGCTGGAGGTGGCGACGGACGGGATCACCGTGAACTGCATCTCGCCGGGCTATGTCTGGACGCCGCTGGTCGAGCAGCAGATCCCCGACACGATGACCGCGCGCAAGCTGAGCCGCGATCAGGTGATCAACGACGTGCTGCTGGCCGCGCAGCCGACCAAGCAGTTCGTGACCTGTGAGGAGGTGGCGGCGATGGCGCTATTTCTGTGCCGGGACGAGGCGCGTT
>NZ_JALNUQ010000018.1:0-56090 GCF_026540875.1 Sphingomonas sp. GM_Shp_2 | reverse complement strand
AGGTCGTCCATGCCCCCGGCATGGACTGAACAGCGCGGGGCGCTGTTTCCCTGATGCTCCCCGGAGGGGAAAGGGTTTGGATTTATCGGGCGGTGACGCGCCAGATCTTGTTGCCGACATCGTCGGCGACCAGCAGGGCGCCGGTCTTGTCGATGATGACGCCGACCGGGCGGCCCTGTGCATCGCCATCGGCGTTCAGGAAGCCGCCGACGACATCGAACGGCTTGGCGCCCGCCACCGGGAAGCCGTTGGCGCCGAAGGGGATATAGACCACCTTATAACCCGACACCGGCTTGCGGTTCCACGAGCCATGTTCGCCGATGAACACGCCGTTGCCGAAGCGGTTGCCCAGTTTCGCTTCGTTCGCGAAGGTGAGGCCGAGGGCCGCGACATGGGGGCCGAGCGCGTAATCGGGCCGCTTCGAATATTGTTGAAGTTGCGGATAGGCGGGCTCGACGCGGGTGTCGGGATAGCCGCCCCAATAATACCAGGGCCAGCCGAAATGGTCGCCAAACTCGACCTGGGTCAGGTAATCGGGAGCGAGATCGGAGCCGAGCATGTCGCGCTCGTTGACCACGGTCCAGAGCCGGCCATTGGCGGGGTTGAGCGCCATGCCGTTCGGGTTGCGCAGGCCCGCGGCATAGATCCGCCAGTTCTTGTCGGCGGGCCAGACCTGGAGGATGTTGGCGCGGTACTTCTCCGCCTCCATGCCGCCTTCCGCGATATTGCTGGCCGAGCCGACGCTGACGAACAGGGTGCGGCCGTCACCCGACGGGATGACGTTGCGCGCCCAGTGATTGCCGCCGGGGTTCAGCTTGATGACCAGTTCGGGCTTGGCGGTGATGCGGGTCGCACCCTCGGTATAGGGTACACGGACCAGGGCATCGGTGTTGGCGACGTATAGCTGCCCCTCGAACAGCGTCATGCCGAAGGGCGAGTTGAGCCCGGTCATGAAGGCGGTGCGGGTATCGACGCGGCCGTCGCCATTCGCGTCGCGCAACAGGGCGATGCGATTGGCGGAGGGAACGCCGGCACCGGCGCGGCCGAGCAGGACGTTCATCACCTTTTGCACGATGCCGCCGCCCTCGCGCGGCGGCGAGTTCGTCTCGGCCACCAGCACGTCGCCATTGGGCAGGCGGTAGAGCCAGCGGGGATGATCGAGCCCGCCGGCAAACTCCTCGATCCGCAGGCCGGGCGCGACGCTGGGTTTGGCACCCGCCTGCCAGCCGACCGCCTTGGCGACCTTGACCGTGGGAATGGTCTGCTGGCGCGGTGCGGTGATGGTCGGTTGACGGCCGACGACCTGATCGACCGGCAGTTGGGCGGTGTCCGGCCAGGCGAGCCAGGTGACGATGCCGGCCCCGACAAGGAGCAACAGGCCGAGCACGATCAGGATGTGTTTGCGCATGGGCACCTTGCTAGACGCAGCCGCGGCCGAGGGAAAGAGCGGGCGCGTCAATGACAATGGCCGCCGGCGTGGGAGAAACGCCGGCGGCCGATCGGGCCCGTCAGGGAAGCAAAGGGGGTTACTTCACGGGCTCAAACTTGGGTGCCTCCGCCTCGGTATTCTTGTGCGGTTCGGTCACGGCCATGCGATCGACATCCTTGTGCGTCTCGCGGTCCTCCTCGGACTTGTCGAGATGGGCGAGCGCGTTGCGGACGCCCTCGGCATAGGAGGGGTCGACCTTGGCGAAGTGGCCGAGCTGGCGGTCGATGATGAACTGCGGGATGCCATGCATCGCGGCGGCGATGTTTTTGAACAGGCGGCCCTTCTGCTCGTCGTCGAACATGGTGTAGAGCGCGCGCGGCTGGACGAAATCGTCATCGCCGACCGGCTGCTCCCACCGCTTGGCGACGCCGTGCACCTCCAGCGGCGGCTCGTTGTAGCGCGGGTCCTGCACCGGGCCGTCGAAGCTGTTCGGCTCGTAATAGGCATCCGGATTGTTGTTGTCCGCAAAGAAGCGGAGCAGGCCGTCCTTGTGGTAATGCGCGACGGGCGACTTGGGCTGGTTGACCGGCAGCGCCTCGTAATGTGCGCCGAGACGATGACGGTGCGCATCGGCATAGGAGAAGATGCGACCCTGCAGCATCTTGTCCGGCGAGAAGCCGATGCCGCGCACGACGTTGGACGGGCTGAACGCGGCCTGCTCCACCTGGGCGAAGTAGTTTTCCGGGTTCTTGTTCAACTCGATCTCGCCGACCTCGATCAGCGGGAAATCGGCGTGCGGCCAGACCTTGGTCAGGTCGAAGGGGTTGTACGACGTCTCGTTCGCCTGCTCCTGCGTCATGACCTGGACGTACATCGTCCATTTCGGGAAGCGGCCCTCATGGATCGCGCCGTAGAGTTCCTCCTGATAGGATTCGCGGCTCTTGCCGATGATCTCGGCGGCTTCCTCGTTCGTGTAGAATTTGTGGCCCTGCTGGGTCTTGAAGTGGAACTTGCACCAGTAGCGCTCGCCCGCGTCGTTCCAGAACGAGAAGGTGTGGCTGCCATAGCCGTTCATATATTGCGGGCCGATCGGCAGGCCTCGGTCGGACATCAGGATCGTCACCTGATGAACGGACTCAGGGCAGAGCGACCAGAAATCCCACATCGCGGTCGGCGAGCGCAGGTTGGTGCGCGGATGACGCTTCTGGGTGCGGATGAAGTCCGGGAACTTGTACGGATCGCGCACGAAGAAGATCGGCGTGTTGTTGCCGACCAGATCCCAATTGCCTTCCTCGGTGTAGAATTTGAAGGAGAAGCCGCGCACGTCGCGCTCGGCGTCGGCCGCGCCCTGCTCGCCCGCGACGGTGGAGAAGCGCAGGAGCAGATCGGTCTTCTTGCCGACCTCGTTGAACAGCGCGGCGTTGGTGTATTTGGTGACCGCGTCCGAGGTGACGGTCAGCGTGCCGAACGCGCCCCAGCCCTTGGCATGGACGACGCGTTCCGGGATGCGCTCCCGATTCTGGTGCGCCAGCTTCTCGATGAGCTGATAGTCCTGGAGCAGCAGGGGGCCGCGCGGGCCGATGGTGATCGCGTTCTGATTGTCGCCCACCGGCGCGCCGGCGGAAGTGGTGAGCGTCGGGCGCTTCTTGTCGTCTGCCATGGAGTCTCTCCCGGGTTCCGTTCGAATTCTGGAACGGAGAGTGACAGCTTCGGTTCAAGCGGCAAAATGCATTGATTGCCCGTCTGTGATCGACTGCCTGAATTTCGCGACGGATGACATCGGCGGCCCGCCCGCGCGTCAGTCGTCCGTTTCCTCCGGGACCGGCGGGTGGAGGCGCAGGCGGTGGATGCGGCGTTCGTCTGCTTCCAGCACCTCGATCGTCCAGCCGGTGGGGTGCGCGACCAGGGTACCGATGTCGGGCACCTGCCCCGCGATCACCGCGGTGAGGCCGCCAAGCGTGTCGACATCCTCCTCCGCTTCCTCCAGCGCCGGGTCGACCGTGCGGGCGACCTCCGCCAGACCGACGCGGGCGTCGGCATCCCAGGCGCCGCCGTCGAGCGGCACGAGCAGCGCCTGGGGCGCATCGTCATGCTCGTCCTCGATCTCGCCGACGATCTCCTCGATCAGGTCCTCGATGGTGACGAGGCCCTCGGTGCCGGAATATTCGTCGAGCACGACCGCGAGGTGGACGCGCTTCTGGCGCATGTCGGCGAGCAGATCGAGCGCGCCGCGCGACATGGGCACATAGAGCGGATCGCGGATCAGCCCGGCGATGGTCGCGGGATGCTCCGCCCCGGTCGCCAGGATGTTGAACACGTCCTTGATGTGGACCATGCCGATCACCTCATCCAGGCTTTCGCGGTAGACGGGCAGGCGGCTGTGCCCGGCCTCCGCAAAGATCTGAACGAGATGGTCGAAGGTGGTGCGTTCCTCCACCGCGATGATGTCGGCGCGCGGCACGCCGACGTCGCCGGCGTCGCGCTCGCCGAAATGCAGGAGGTTGCGAACCATCTGCCGCTCCAGCGGGGTCAGGTCGCCCTTGGCATCGGGGCCGGGATCGCCCTCGTGCCGGTCGATCGCCTCCTCAAGCTGCTCGCGCAGCGATTCCTCCTGCTGCTCGCCGAAGATCAGCGAGCGCAGGCCGCTCCATATCCCGTTTTCCTGGGAGTCACCGCCGACGGTGCTACTTTGGCCCTCTGACATGGGAAGGTCTTCTAGTCCTCGCGAACGCTGTAAGGGTCGTCGATGCCGAGCGAGGCCAGCGCGTCGCGCTCGATCGCCTCCATCGCCTCTGCCTCGTCGTCGTCCATATGGTCGTAGCCTAGCAGATGAAGCACGCCGTGCACCATCAAATGGGTGGCATGGGTTTCCACCGCGATGCCGCGCTCGGCCGCCTCCGCGACGCAGACGCCGTGCGCCAGGACGATATCGCCGAGCAGCAGCTCGCCATCGTCCGAATTCTGGCTGACGGTTTCGATCAGGTCGGGCTGCACCATCGGGAAGGACAGGACGTTGGTCGGCTTGTCCTTGCCCCGATACTGCTTGTTGAGGTGGTGAACCTCGTCGTCGGAGGTCAGGCGGACGCTGATCTCGACCAGCGCCGGCGTGGTGAGCAGGGGGCCGTGCGGCGTCCGCTCGATCGCGGCACGCGCGGCGCGGGTGGCGAGGCCGTCCCAGTCGGCATGCGCCCACGGCTCCTCACGGGAGAGTTCGATCTGGATCATGCGTCGGGGCCTTCATACGCCTCGACGATGCGACCGACGATCGGGTGGCGGACCACGTCGGCGGCGGTGAAGCGGCTCATCGCGATGCTCTCCAGCCCCTCCAGCCGGCGGACGACATCGGCGAGACCGGATGCGGCGACGCCGCCGGGCAGATCGACCTGGTTGGGATCGCCGCAGATCACCATCCGGCTGTTCTGGCCGAAGCGGGTGAGGAACATCTTCATCTGCGCCGGCGTGGTGTTCTGCGCCTCGTCGAGAATGACGAAGGCGTCGCCGAGCGTGCGACCGCGCATGAAGGCGATCGGCGCGATCTCGATCTCGCCACTGGCGATGCGGCGTTCCACCTGCTCGGCGGGTAGGCAGTCGTAGAGCGCATCGTAGAGCGGGCGCAGATAGGGATCGACCTTCTCCTTCATGTCGCCGGGCAGGAAGCCGAGCCGCTCGCCCGCCTCCACCGCCGGGCGCGACAGGATCAGGCGCTGGACCGAGCCGGTGATGAGCTGTGCCACCGCCTGCGCCACCGCCAGATAGGTCTTGCCCGTGCCCGCCGGCCCGAGCGCGAAGATCATGTCGTTGGACACGAGCTCCTTCATGTAATGCGCCTGGGCGGGGGTGCGGGGCACGATCGTCTTCTTGCGGGTCCGGATCATGATCGGCGGAGGCGAGGACCGCTCCGCCGAGACGATGCCGTCCAGCGTCGGTTCCGCCGCCATCGCGATCGAGGCGTCGACCAGACCGGTATCGACCTCCTCGCCGCGACCGATGCGGGCGTAGAGATCGTTCAGCACATCGCGGGCCATCGCCACCTGTTCGGCGGTGCCCTCCAGCCCGACACGGTTGCCGCGCGCGGTGATGTAGACCCCCAGCCGGTTCTCCAGCGCGACCAGATTGCGATCATATTGGCCGAACAGATGGGCAAGCATCTGCGGCTTTTCGAACACCAGTTCCACCCGGCTGCGTTCACCGGCACGGGCGGGAAGGGGCTTACGGCTCATGCGATCCTTTCTTCGCGGATTGCCGTGAAGATGGTGCGCGAACGGGCGGAGCGCCAGTGGGAAAATCGGTTGCCCACGATGCGCAGTCAGGCCGCCGCGCGCAGCGTCTGCGTGCCGGTCAGCGAATTGGGTCCGGCGGCGCTCAACTGCACCGTCACCACGTCGCCGATGGCGTGGTCGCCGATCAGGTGAACCGACTGCAACCAGGGCGATTTGCCGAGCATCTGGCCGGGCAGCTTGCCACGGCGTTCGATCAGCACGTCGCAGGTGCGCCCGACGCTGGCGAGGTTGAAGGCGTGCTGGTCCCGGTTGAGTGCGGCCTGAAGCCGCTGGAGACGGTCGTCCATCACCTCCGCCTCGACCTGATCGGCCATGTCGGCGGCAGGCGTGCCGGGGCGCGGCGAATATTTGAAGCTGAACGCCTGCGCATAGCCGAGCGCGTCGACGAGGCTGAGCGTGTCGGCAAACTCGGCCTCCGTTTCGCCGGGAAAGCCGACGATGAAGTCGCCGGACAGCGCGATGTCCGGCCGCACCGCGCGGATCCGGTCGATCAGGCGCAGATAGGAGTCGCGGCTGTGCGCGCGGTTCATCGCCTTCAGCACGCGGTCGTTGCCCGCCTGTACCGGCAGATGGAGGAAGGGCATCAGGCTTTCGACATCGCCATGCGCATCGATCAGCCCTTGCGTCATGTCGTTGGGATGGCTGGTGGTGTAGCGGATGCGGTGCAGCCCCTCGATCCGGTCGAGGGTGCGGATCAGGCCGTGCAGGCCGTGATTCTCGGCATCGTTCCACGCGTTGACGTTCTGGCCGAGCAGCGTGATCTCGCGCGCGCCGGCATCGACCAGCGCCTTTGCCTCGTCGACGATCGCGGCGAAGGGGCGGCTGATCTCCGCACCGCGGGTATAGGGCACGACGCAATAGGTGCAGAACTTGTCGCACCCCTCCTGCACGGTCAGGAAGGCCGACGGGCCGACCTTGCGGCGGCCGGGCAGCTTGCCGAACTTGCTGGCGAGCGGCATGTCGGTATCGAGCGCGGCCTCGCCCTTTGCGGCCTTTGCGACGAGTTCGGGGAGGTTGTGGTACGCCTGCGGGCCGACGACGACGTCCACATTCGCGCGGCGGACGATCTCGTCGCCTTCGGCCTGCGCGACGCAGCCGGCGACGGCGATCATCGGGTCGTGACCCTGCTGGCGCGCGTGTTTGCGCAGGCGGCCGATGTCCGAATAGACCTTTTCGGTCGCGCGTTCGCGGATGTGGCAGGTGTTGAGCACGACGAGGTCGGCCGCATTCGCATCATCGGTCGCGGTCAGGCCCTGGGCGGCCATCAGTTCGGCCATGCGCTCGCCGTCATAGACGTTCATCTGGCAGCCGAACGACTTGACGTGGAAGGTCTTCGGATTGGACTTCATGGGCGGGGCCCATAGCAGAGTCGCGCGGCCGGCGGGAGGGGCGGCGCGCGGAAGTGGACACTACGTCCCCCCGTCCGTGTCCACTTACCTTTTTTGCAATCGTGCGGTTGGATGAAGGTGCAAGCGGGGAGGGGCTGTCCCATGGCTGCGATGTAGCAGAATCGCGGATTGTAGGACAGCGTCGTTATCAGGCGGCGGTGGCTGTGCTTCGACTTCGCTCAGCACGAACGGGGCTGGGGGGTGTCGCAATCCCTTGGGGCGGCATCCTCGATCCGGCGGCGGGCCTCGGCGGCGATGGCTTTGCGGCCGGGGTGGTCGGCGGGGTCGAAGGGGGGGCAGAAGGTCAGGGTTGCCGTGAAGCGGCCGGGGCGGCGAAGGACGCGGGCGGCGTTTGTCTGGCCATGTTCGCCATCGGGCCAGGCGAGATCGGCCATGGCCGGGCCATAGTCGATGCGCACGGGCTGGACGCGGATGCCGGGCGGGGCGGGGTCGAGCGCGGCGAAGAGGGCGCGCTTGAAGGGGAGCAATGCCCGGCCGTCGCCGGTGGTGCCTTCGGGAAAGATGGCGAGCGGCTGGCCGCGGGCGAGGGCGTCGCGGATCGCCTGCACCTGGTCCGCAATGCCGAGACGGTCGGCGCGCTCGATAAACAGGGTCCGGTTGAGGCCGCACAGCCAGCCGACCAGCGGCGTGCGGGCGAGCTCGGCCTTGGCGACGAAGCTGGTGCCGGTGGCGCCGGCGAGCAGGGGAATGTCGAGCCAGCTCTGATGATTGGCGACGAACATCACGTCGCGGGTCAGCGGCTGGCCGACGATGCGGGCCCGCGCGCCGGCGATGCGCGCGACGCGGGCCAGAAACCGCCGCGGCCAGGGCGAGGCGCGCCGCCCGCTGCGCCAGGCGCCGTGAAGGGCCAGCGCGCCGGCGAGGCTGGCGGAAAGGCCGGCGACCCGGATCGCCAGCCGGCCCTGCTTCAACGATCCGGCTTCGGCTGGCGATCGAGGCTGACGCCGTAGAGTTCCATGCGGTGATCGACGAGGCGGAAGCCGAGCTTCTCGGCGATCGCCTTTTGCAGCTGTTCGAGTTCGGGATCGACGAATTCGATGACGCGGCCGGTCTCGACATCGATCAGATGGTCGTGATGCGCCTCGGGCGAAGGCTCGTAACGGGCGCGACCGTCGCCAAAATCGTGGCGGTCGAGGATGCCGGCCTCTTCGAACAGGCGCACGGTGCGATAGACGGTGGCGATCGAGATGCCGGGGTCGATCGCGGCGGCGCGCTCATAGACCTTTTCGACATCGGGGTGATCCTCAGCCTCGGACAGCACGCGCGCGATGACGCGCCGCTGCTCGGTGATGCGCAGCCCCTTTTGCGCGCAGAGCGCTTCCAGATCGATTTTGCGGGCCATGCTTCACTACTCCTTGGGACGCGCCATCATATAGGCCCAAAGCGTTTTTGCGAAAAGAGGATAGCGATTCGCAATAAGTGGGACTTTCTGCCCTCTACCCTCCGGGGGGGCTTCCGAAGCTATCCCACCACCCGCGCGTAGGTATGCGCATCATAAGCCACGCCGTCATGGCCCCGGTAATAGCCGCGGCGAATGCCCTGACGCGTGAAGCCGTGACGCTGGTAGAAGGCGATGGCGGGATTGTTCTCGCGCACCTCGAGGTGGAGGTGGGTCACGCCGCGCGCGGCGCAGTCGGTCAGCACACCCTGCATCAGCGCGGTGCCGACGCCGGCGCGGCGATGCGCCGGCGTGACGGCCAGCAGCAGCAGCTCGGCCTCGTCCAGCACGGCGCGGGTGAGGGCGAAGCCGGCGGGGATGTCGTCGACCAGCGCGAAGACCAGGTGGATGCCGGGCATCGCCAGCACGCCCATCGCCTGCGACCGGGTCCATGCCTCGCCCCAGCGGGCCTCGAAGGCGGCGGCCATCAGCGCATCCATCACGCCCACGTCGCGCGCATCGCCGGTGCGCAGCGTAAGGCTGCGCGTCGCCATCATGCAGCGACCCCGAGCGCGGGCCTGGGCGTGGGGGGCTTTGCATCGGGCGCCCGGCCATAGATCGGCCGCGGCGGCAGATCGGCCTGGGCGGGGGGCAGGCGATGCGCCTCGGCCGCGTCGGGCAGCGCCTCGATCACGGGCAGGTCGGGGGCGAGCGTGGTCAGCCGGTGGACGCCGTTGCCGACCGCGGTGCGGCCGGCGAGATCGGCGAGCGCGGCATCGGGCTTGCACGAGGCGGCGGGGGCGAGCGGGGTGAGATCGGCGGCGAAGGGTTGCACGAAGACCTCGCCATGCCCGCCCTCCAGCACGACGCACACCTCCGCCAGATCGTGCGCGGCGAGGGCAGCGGCGGCAACGAGCGCGAGCGACTGAAAGCCCGCGACCGGCACCTGCCAGCCAAAGGCGAGGCCGCGCGCGGCGGCGAGCCCGACGCGGATGCCGGTAAAGCTGCCCGGGCCGCAATCCACCAGGATGCGGTCTGCCCGGCCGCCGCCATTCAGCGCGGCGATCATCGGCACCAGCTTTTCGGCATGACCGCGGCCGACCACGTCATGCGCATGGTCGATCACCCGCCCGTCCTCGATCAGCGCGACCGAGCAGGCGGCGGTGGCGGTCTCGATGACGAGCGTGCGCAAGGGATCAGGCGATGCGGTTGAAGCGGTCGAAGTCCGGCCGCGGGTTGCGCGGGTGGAGCGTCGAGCGATCGCCGTAACCGAGCGTGGAGATCAGGTTGGTACGCACGCCGGGCTGATCCGCGAAAAAGGCCGCATCGACCTGTCCGGCGTCGAAGCCCGACATCGGACCGGTATCCAGCCCCAGCGCGCGGGCGGCCAGGATGAAATAGCCGGCCTGGAGCGAGCTGTTGCGGAAGGCGGACGCCTCGCGCAGTTCCGTGTTGCCGTCGAACCAGCTCTTTGCGTCCACATGCGGATAAAGATCGGGCAGATGTTCGTGGAAGTTCACGTCCATGCCGATGACGACCCCAACGGGCGCCTTGCGGATCTTGGCCGCGTTCGAGTCGCTGGCGCAGGCGGCGAGCCGGTCCTTGGCCTCCTGGCTGGTGCACCAGACGAGGCGGGCGGGAAGCTGGTTGGCGGAGGTGGGGCCGAACTTCATCAGGTCCCAGATCGCGTGCAGCGCCGAGGTTTCGACGGGCGTATCGAGATAATGATTGAAGGTGCGGGCTTCGCGGAACAGCCGGTCGAGCGCGGCGTCGTCGAGCGGCTGCATCAGACGGCCCTCACTTCGGTGACTTCGGGAACATAGTGGCGCAGCAGCTGCTCGATGCCGTTCTTGAGCGTGGCGGACGAAGACGGGCAGCCGGCGCAGGCGCCCTGCATCCGCAGGTATACCTTGCCCTTGTCGAAGCCGCGATAGACGATGTCGCCACCGTCATTGGCCACCGCTGGGCGGACGCGGGTTTCGATCAACTCGCGGATCTGGGCGACGATGTCGGCATCGGCGGGATCGTCGGCAAAGCTTTCTTCCTCGACGGGCACGGCGAAGTCGGCGCTGCCCTGGCGGAAGAGCGGCATGTTGGCGGAAAAATGGTCGAGCAGGATGCCGAGCACGTCGGGCTTCACGTCCGCCCAGGTGATGCCGGGCGCGATGGTCACCGAAACGAAGTCACGGCCGAAAAAGACGCCGGTGACGTCGCCCAGGTCGAAGATCGCCTCGGCCAGCGGGCTGGCGGTGGCCTCTTCGGGAGTGGCGAAATCGCGGGTGCCGGCATCCATCACCGCCCGACCGGGCAGGAACTTCAGCGTCGCGGGGTTCGGCGTGGCTTCGGTTTCGATCAGCATGGGGAGCATGTGGCGCGGCGCGGGGCGAGGATCAAGCGGGTTGGGGGAAAGGGATCGTTTCCGGGGGGATAGCGGGGTGCGTCAAATACTCTACTCCCTGCCGGGGAGAGGGTGTAAGGTTACACGTCCATCTGTTTCACGGCGGCGTTCCAGGTGTCGATGTTGGTGCGCGCTTCCTGGACGAAGGCGGAGCGGCGGACGAAGCCCATGAACAGGTCGGCGAACCATTTGCCCGGCTGGCGCAGGGGGCGTTCGAACTGAATGAGCAGGACGACGCGGGTGCCGTTCGTCTCGTTCCAGACCTCATGCTGGTAGGTATCGTCGAAGACCAGCGTCTCGCCTTCCGCCCAGCGGACGATGCGGTCGTGGACACGCATCCGCACATCGCCGTCGCGCGGCACGATCAGGCCGAGATGACAGGTGATCAGCCCCTTGGTGACGCCGCGGTGATCGGGGATGTGGGTGCCGGGCGCGAGGATCGAGAAGAAGGCCGAGTTGAGGCCGGGGATGGAGGCGACGACCTGGGCGGTACGCGGGCAGCGCGCCAGATTGTCCGCAATCGGATAGCTGTAGCCCCACAGGAAAAAGGAGCGCCACTTGTTCACCTCCGCGATCGAGCGGTGGTCGGGCGAGATGGTGGCGAGGCTGGGGCTGGCCTGCCCCTGGAGTGCGACGGAGACCGCCTCGTCGCGGATCGCCTGCCAGTTGTCGCGCAGGGCGGCGGTCCAGGCGAAGTCGCGGGTGTCGAGGACGGGATCGTTCGAGACGAGCGAGGACGACCCGATCAGCCGGTCGAACACGCCGCGGATCTGCTTGCCGAAGCGGATGATGAAGGGGCGGCCGCGTTCGGCCCGCATCGGGGCGCCGGGTTGCGGCGCGCCCGAGATCGAGCCGAGATCGGGGGTGACGGCGCGGCCACGGGGTGCGTCGTCCGCGTTCCGCCATAAAAGACGGTCCTGTCCAACTTTTACCTCAACGCCCATCGGATCAACCACTTGTCTGTTGTTGCCGTGCCGTGGCCGGCCAGTATCGGCGCCCTAGTCGCGCTATGGGTCGAAATGATGGCGGGATCGGGCAAGGATGCGGCGGGCGTGGCTGGCGGAGGGGGCCGCGAGCGGGTACAGGGTGGTGCCTATGGCGTTTCCTTCGCGCGCATATCGCGCTCCCGTCCTTCTCTTCCTCGGGCTGGGACTGGCCGGCCTGGCGCCGGTGTCCGGGCAGCAGACACCGGCCCCGCAGGCCGCCCCCGTCGCGCCGGTGCAGCAACCGGCACCCGCCGCGGTGCCGCCGATCCCCGGCGTCGACCAGACCCCCTGGCTCTACAAGGGATCGGACCTGCCGCAGGACAAGGCCTGGGCCTTCGGCACGCTGCCCAACGGCTTGCGCTACGCGGTGCGCAAGAACGGAGTGCCGCCGGGGCAGGTGGCGGTCCGGGTGCGGATCGATGCCGGGTCGTTGAACGAGCGGGATTCGGAACGCGGTTTCGCGCACTTCATCGAGCATCTGAGCTTCCGCGGATCGGAATATGTGCCCGATGGCGAGGCCAAGCGCATCTGGCAGCGGTTCGGCGCGACGTTCGGATCGGATTCGAATGCGTCGACCACGCCCACCCAGACCGTCTACAAGCTGGACCTGCCGGGCGCGACCGAGGCGGGGCTGGACGAAAGCCTGAAGATCCTGTCGGGCATGATGGAAAAGCCTGCGCTGACCGATGCGGCGCTGGCCGCGGAACGCCCGGTGGTGCTGGCCGAGCGGCGCGAGCAGCTGGGGCCGCAGGTGCGCTGGTCCGACAAGCTGCGCGAAACCTTCTTTGCCGGGCAACCGCTCAGCCAGCGCTCGCCGATCGGGCAGGTGGAGACGTTGCAGGCGGCGACCGCGGCCAGCGTGCGCGCGTTCCACGACCGCTGGTATCGGCCCGAGCGGGCGGTGGTCATCATCTCCGGCGACATGGACCCGGCGGTGTTCGCGCGGCTGATCGCCAAGAATTTCGCCGACTGGAAGGGGGTGGGCGAGAAGCCGGTGGACCCCGATTTCGGCACGCCACAGGCGGATCAGCCGCCATCGGCATCGATCGCCGAGCCGGGCCTGCCGCCGGTGGTGGTGATGGGCGTGATGCGGCCATGGCGGTATCAGGACGACACGATCATCTTCAACCAGAAGCGGCTGGTCGACATGCTGGCCACGCGGCTGATCAGCCGGCGGCTGGAGACGCGCGCGCGGGCCGGGGGCAGCTTCCTGCAGGCGGGGGTCAGCCTGGACGACGTGTCGCGATCGGCGAACCTGACCGCGGTGAACATCGTGCCGGTGGGCGACGACTGGGAGGCGGCGCTGAAGGACGTGCGCGCGGTGATCGCCGATGCCATGGCGACCGCGCCGGGGCAGGCCGAGGTCGACCGCGAACTGGCCGATTTCGACACCATCATGCGCACCCAGGTGGAGACGGCGCGGGTGGAGGCCGGCGCGCGGCAGGCCGACGACATGGTCGAAGCGCTCGACATCCGCGAAACGGTGACGGGGCCGGAGACGTCCTACGCGATCCTGAGGGACGCGATCGCCAAGAAGATGTTCACGCCGGAAACGCTGCTCGCCTCCACCCGCAAGATCTTCCAGGGGGATGCGACGCGGGCGCTGGTCAACACGCGGAGCCCCGATCCGGGCGTTGCGACGAAGCTGGCGGCGGCGTTGAAGGCGGACGTGTCCGCGCTGGCGGGCAAGCGGCGGCAACAGGCCAACGTCACCTTTGCGCAACTGCCCAGGCTGGGAACGCCAGGCAAGGTCGTCTCGCGACAGGCGATCCCGGCGCTGGACATGGAACAGGTGGTGTTCGCCAATGGCGTGCGCCTGCTGCTGTTCCCCAACGCGTCGGAAACGGGGCGCGTCTATCTGCGGGCCCGGTTCGGGCAGGGCTATAATGCGCTGCCCGCGAACCGCGAGAGTCCGATCTGGGCGGCGGACCTGGCGTTGATGGCGGGCGGTATCGGCAAGCTGGACCAGGGCGACCTGGACCAGTTGAGCGCCGGACGCCGGCTGGGGCTGGACTTCGGCATCGAGAATGACGCGTTCGCGCTGGGGGCGATCACCTCGCCGAGCGATTATGCCGACAATCTGCAACTGATGGCGGCCAAGCTGGCGGCGCCCGCCTGGGACCCGGCACCCCTGACCCGCGCCAAGGCCGTGGTGCGCGCGGCCTATGCCGGGTTCAGCGCCTCGCCCGACGGGGTGATCAGCCGCGATCTGGAGCGGTTGCTGCACGACGGCGATCCGCGCTGGGGAACGCCCACGCCCGAGGTGGTGGCGGGGACGACGCCCGCCGCGTTCAAGGCGCTGTGGGCGCCGCTGCTCGCCTCCGGCCCGATCGAGGTGTCGGTGTTCGGGGACGTGAAGGCGGACGAGGCGATCGCGGCGGTGGGCCGGACGTTCGGCGCGCTGAAGCCGCGTCCGGCGGCGAGCGGGGCGGCGCCGGCGATCCGGTTTCCGGCGCATGTCGCGGCGCCCGTCGTCAGGACGCATGACGGGGCGGCGGACCAGGCGGCGGCGGTGATCGCGTGGCCGACGGGCGGCGGGAGCGCGGACTGGCGCGACCGGACGCGGCTCGACGTGCTGGCGCAGGTGTTCTCCGACCGGCTGTTCGACCGGCTGCGCTCGGAGGCGGGGGCGAGCTATACGCCGCAGGTGGCGAGTCAGTGGCCGATCGGCCTGTCGGGCGGCGGGCGGATGATCGCGATCGGGCAGGTGGCGCCGGACAAGGTGGACTTCTTCTTCACCCTGGCGCGCGAGATCGCCGCCGACCTGGTGGCGAACCCGATCGGGGCGGACGAGTTGCAGCGCATCAAGCGGCCGATGGGGCAATTCATCCTGCGCGCATCCTCGGGCAACCAGTTTTGGTTGCAGCAGCTGGGCGGCGCCTCGTTCGATCCCAAGCGGGTGGAGGCGACGCAGCAGCTGGCGCAGGATTTCGTATCGATCGATCCGGCGCAGTTGCAGGCGGTTGCGGTGAAATATCTGCGGCCGGAGCGGGACTGGACGTTGAAGGTGGTGCCGAAGGGGTGAGGCTTGGCGCCCTCTCCCCGGAGGGGAGAGGGGGTTAGTGGTCACCCCTTGTAGAGCGCGTCCAGTTTCTCGCCGTAGATCTGGCGGATGATGTGGCGGCGGATCTTGAGCGAGGGGGTCATCTGCTGGTTTTCGATCGCGAAGGGTTCGTCGGCCAGGATGAAGCGGCGGATGCGCTCGGTGACGGACAGGTCGCGGTTGACCCGGTCGACCGCGGCGGTGAGCGCGGCGCGGTAATCGAGATCGTCCCATAGCGCGTCCGCCCGGCAGGCGGTGCCGCGCTTCGCACACCATTCCTGCGTCCATTCGGGATCGGGGACGATGAGCGCGACCATATAGGGGCGGCGGTCGCCCGCGATCATCGCCTGAAGGATCTCGGGCTGGAGGGTCAGCATCCCCTCCACCTTCTGGGGCGCGACATTCTCGCCCTTGTCGTTGATGATGATGTCCTTCTTGCGGTCGGTGATCTTGATGCGACCGGCCGCGTCGAACTCGCCAATATCGCCGGTGTGCAGCCAGCCATCCTGCAGCACGCGGTCGGTTTCCGCCTCGTTATGCCAATAGCCGTGCATGACGAGTTCACCGCGCACCAGTATCTCGCCATCCTCGGCGATCCGCACCTCGGTATCGGCGAGCGGCGGGCCGACCGTGTCCATGCGCAGGCCCGCGGACGGGCGGTTGCAGGCGATGACGGGGGCCGCCTCGGTCTGGCCATAGCCTTGCAGCACGGTGAGCCCGATCGAGTGGAAGAAGATGCCGATTTCCGGGTTGAGCGGCGCACCGCCCGATACCATCGCCTTCAACCGGCCGCCGAAACGTTTGGAGATCTTGGGCTTGAACAGCGTGCCCACCGCCAGTTGGCGGGGGCGGTCGACGAGGCGCAGGCGGCCGTCATAGGATTTCGCGCCGAGATCGAGCGCGTGGCCGAGCAGGCGCGCGGCAAGGCCGCCCTTCTTCTCGATGCCCTTGGTAATGCGGGTGCGCAGCACCTCGAACAGGCGGGGCACGACGACCATGATCGTCGGGCGCACCTCCTCGATATTGGCGGCGAGCTTGTCGAGGCCTTCGGCATAATAGATGTGGCCGCCCAGGCCGATGGGCAGGAACTGGCCGCCGGTATGCTCATAGGCGTGGCTGGGGGGCAGGAAGGACAGGAACACCTCCTCGTCGTCCCAGGAGAAATCCTCGGCGATGATGTGCACGCAGCCATTGACGTTGTGAAGGATCGCGCCGTGATGCTGCATCACCCCGCGCGGCGCGCCGCCGGTGCCCGAGGTGTAGATGATGCACGCCAGGTCGCCGCGCACGAAATCGGCGCGTGCGGCCACCGTGGCGGGGTCCGCGGCATGCTTGTCGATCAGCGCGTCATATTGGAAGCACTCGATCTGGCTTTGCCCCAGGCGCAGCGGCTCGATCCCGATCACCTTTTCGAGATGGGTGGAGCGCAGGACGGCGGGCATCAGCGTGTTGGCGAGCTTCTGCGTCGAGACGATGACCGCGCGGGCGCCCGAATTCTCGATGATGTGCGCGTGGTCGCGCTCGGTATTGGTGGTGTAGGTCGGCACCGTCACACAGCCGGCGGCCATGATCGCGAGGTCGGCGATGCACCATTCCGGCCGGTTCTCGCTGACCAGCATCACCCGGTCGCCACGTTGCAGCCCGATATCGGTCAGCGCGTTGGCAAGGCTGGCGACGGCGCGCGCGGCGTCCGCCCAGCTGATCGAGACCCAGGCGCCGTTCTGCTTGCGCGACAGGAAGGGCGCGTCGCCCTTCTCCGCGGCGCGGGTGAAGAACATGGTGACGAGGTTGGGAAAATGTTCCAGCGTTCGCATCGGCCTCTCCTGATCGCCCGCATCATCGTCGGTGCGACGCACGGGGTTCTGTTTTCGTTGCTTATTCCGCCGGGCGGTCGAAGATCGAGCCCTGACGGCGGATGCGGGTGACGTTGCCGGCGACATCGATCGCCACGCCCTCGCTGCGCGGATCGGCGGCGCCGACCCAGCGGCCGTTCACCCGCTCGATCGCATTGGCCTTCAGGCCGAGCGGTGCGACGCGCACCTGTTCGCCCAAGGCCTGAAGCTGGGGGACGAGGGGTTCGAGGGTGGTGCCCTTCTCGACCGTCGCGACCTGGCCCGGCGCATAGACGAGGCCGAGGCCGATCGCATCCTGCGCGCTGAGTTTCCAGTCGACGACGCCGATGATCGCCTTGGCGACCTGCGCGATGATGGTCGAGCCGCCGGCGGCCCCGACCGCAAGGCGGACCTTGCCCTGCGGGTCGTAGACGATGGTCGGCGACATCGAGCTGCGCGGGCGCTTGCCGCCCTCCACCCGGTTGGCGACGAGGCGGCCGTCCCTGACGGGCACGATGTCGAAATCGGTCAGCTCGTTATTGAGCGAGGTGCCGTCGACGGACAGGCCGGAGCCGAAATAGCCCTCGATCGTGGTGGTCACCTGTACCGCGTTGCCGGCGGCATCGACGGCGGCGAGGTCGGAGGTGCCGGGTACCTCGCTGACGGGCGCGCGGACGCGGGGCGGGGCGCCCGGCGGCGTGCCCGGCGAGACGCTCGCCATGGTGCGGTCCGGCGCGATGAGGGCGGAGCGGGTGGCCAGATAGGTCGGGTCGGTCAGCCCCCTGACCGGCACCTGCACATAATCGGGATCGGCGAGGTACATGTCGCGGTCGGCATAGGCGAGGCGTGAGGATTCGGCGAACAGGTGCCAGGCGGTGGCGGAGGCGGGGCCGAGCCTGCCCATGTCGAAGCGTTCGAGCTGCTTCAGGATCATCAGCACGGTGACGCCGCCGGCCGATGGCGGCCCCATGCCGCAGATACGGTAGGCGCGGTAGGTGCCGCAGACGGGCGGGCGCGACTTGGCGTCATAGGTGGCGAGGTCGCCGGTGGTCATCCTCGACGGATTGCGCGCGGCGGTGTTGACGGTGGTGACGATCTTTTGCGCCTGCGGGCCGACATAGAAGCTGTCGGGCCCTTGCGCGGCGATGCGTTCGAAGAGCGCGGCCTGATCGGGGACGCGGACGGTGGCGCCAACGGGAAGCGGCTGGCCGTCGGGCCCCGAGAAGCGCGCACGGGTGGCGGCATCGACATGGGCACCGAAGCGGATCAGGCCGCCGTGCAGCCGCTCGCTGACCGTGAAGCCGTCGCGGGCGAGGCGGATGGCGGGGCCGAACAGCGTCTTCCAGGGCAGCCTGCCCGACTGGCGATAGGCGAGCGCCATGCCGCGCAGCGCGCCGGGCACGCCGACGCTGCGGCCGCCAGGCACGGCATCGCCGTGCGACAGGGGCGTGCCGTCGGGTGCGAAGAACCAGCGCGGGTCGGCGGCGGCGGGCGCGGCCTCGCGCGCGTCGATGGTGGAGAGCCGGGCCGTGCGGGCGGCGTGGGACACCCAGAAGCTGCCGCCGCCGATGCCGGAATTCTGCGGCTCCACCACGTTCAGCACCAGCATGGTGGCGATCGCGGCGTCGGTGGCGGTGCCGCCCATGCGCAGCATGTCGACCCCGGCCTGCGCGGCGCGGGGGTCGGCGGCGCTGACCATCCCCTGGGTAACGGGGCTTTTTGTAACGGGTCTGGTGGTGGTGCGGGCGGATGCGGTGGCGGGCAGGGCGAGCGCGGCGGCGGCGAGCAGCAGGGTCTTCATCGCGCGCGAACCTACCGGCGCGGGTTGCCTGCGCCAAGTCGTAACGTCAGGCGCCCACCGCCTCCGCCACGCTGGCGAAGCCGTCGCGCGCCAGCAGGGCATCGAGCCCTTCCAGCATGCGGCCGGGCAGGCCGGGGCCTTCATAGACCAGCGCGGAGTAGAGTTGGACAAGGCTGGCCCCGGCGCGGATGCGGGCATAGGCTTCCTCGGCCGAGCCGATCCCGCCGGCCGCGATCAGCGCGATCTGCGCGCCCGTGGCGCTGCGGAAGGCGGCAAGCTTCTCGCGGGCAAGCGGGGCCAGCGGCGCGCCGGACAGGCCGCCGGTCTCGGTGGCATTGGGGGAGGCGAGGCCGGGGCGGGTGATCGTGGTGTTGCCGATGATGATCGCATCCAGCCGGTGGTCGATCGCGGCGCGAGCGATGTCGTCGATCTGCGCCGTATCGAGGTCGGGGGCAACCTTCAGGAACAGGGGCGTGGTGCCCGCCGCGGCGCGGGAGGCGGCGAGCAGTTCGGCAAGGGCGGCGCCGTGCTGCAGGTCGCGCAGGCCGGGCGTGTTGGGACTGGAAATGTTGATGGTGACGTAATCGGCGACGGGGGCGGCGGCGCGCACGCCGTGCGTATAGTCGGCGATCCGGTCGGCGGCGTCCTTGTTGGCGCCGACATTGATGCCGAGCGTGGCGGTACGCTTCGCGGTGCGCGCGCGGGCAAGGCCGGCGTCGAGGCCACCATTGTTGAAGCCGTAGCGGTTCACCACGCCCTTGTCCTCGACCAGCCGGAACAGGCGGGGTCTGGGGTTGCCCGGCTGGGGCTTGGGCGTAAGCGTGCCGATCTCGACGCTGCCGAAGCCGAGGCCGGAAAAGCCGGTGATCGCCTGTCCGTCCTTGTCGACGCCGGCGGCGAGGCCGACCGGATTGGGAAAGTCGAGGCCCGCCACGCGGGTGGCGAGGCGGGGGAAGCGGCGGGGATCGACCGCCAGCGGGGCGCCCACCGCCCCCCAGCGCGACAGCATCGCGATCGTCAGGCCGTGCGCGCGCTCGGCATCCATGGCGAACAGGAGGGGGTGGTAGAAGGCCATGGCGGCGGCGTTAGCGCGTCGGGGGCACATGCGCAAAGCCGCTTACTCTGATCGCAACGCTTGGTGCCGCAGCGGCCCGATTTGCGGTTGACGAATCCCGTCCCCATAGCCATCTGCCCAATCGGAACGAAACGGTCCGATTGGAATAGATGCGCCTCTCCAGCCTTGCCGACTATGCGGTCGTGATGATGTCGAGTGCCGCGCGCCTGGATGGCGGCGCGGTGCGGCTGACCGCGACCGTATTGGCAGGCGAAACGGGGGTGCCGCTGCCCACCGCGCAGAAGCTGGTCAGCCGGCTGTCGGCGGCGGGCCTGATCGAGAGCGCGCGTGGCACCGGCGGCGGCTTTCGGCTGGCGCGCGAGGCGGAGGCGATCAGTCTTGCCGATATCGTCGAGGCGGTCGAAGGGCCGATCGCGATGACGGCGTGCGTCGAGGCGGGCGCGCATGACTGCGCGATCGAGAAGGATTGCCGCATGAAGCCGCACTGGAACGCGGTGAACCATGCGGTCAGGGGCGCGCTGGCGGGTATCACGCTGGCGACGCTGGCAAGCGGGCCGGAGGCGGTTCGGCAGGATTCAGCAAGCGCGCATGATGGCGCGGGGGTGATGGCATAATGGCGACGAAGAATGCCGAGGCCCATGCGGCCGTATCGAAGAAGTACGAGTGGGGCTTTGCCACCGATATCGAGCAGGACTTCGCGCCCAAGGGGCTGAGCGAGGACACGGTTCGCTATATTTCCGCCAAGAAGGGCGAGCCCGAATGGATGCTCGACTGGCGGTTGAAGGCGTTCCGCCTGTGGCAGACGATGGAGGCGCCCGACTGGGCCAAGCTGAACGTGCCGCCGATCGATTATCAGGACGCCTATTACTACGCCGAGCCCAAGGCGAAGGCGACGATCGCCTCGCTCGACGAGCTCGATCCCGAGATTCGGCGGACCTATGAAAAGCTGGGCATTCCGATCGAGGAGCAGAAGGTGCTCGCCGGCGTCGAGGGGGCGCGCAAGGTGGCGGTGGACGCAGTGTTCGATTCGGTGTCGGTGGCGACGACGTTCCGGGCCGAGCTGGAAGCGGCAGGCGTCATCTTCCGTTCGATCTCCGAGGCGGTGCGCGAATATCCCGAGCTGGTCCGCAAATGGCTGGGCAAGGTGGTGCCGCAGCGCGACAACTATTTCGCGACGCTGAACTCGGCGGTCTTCTCCGACGGAACGTTCGTGTACGTGCCCGAGGGCGTGCGCTGCCCGATGGAATTGTCGACCTATTTCCGCATCAATGCGGAGAATACCGGGCAGTTCGAGCGTACGCTGATCGTCGCCGACAAGGGCGCCTATGTGTCCTACCTCGAGGGTTGCACCGCGCCGATGCGCGACGAGAACCAGCTGCACGCAGCCGTGGTCGAACTGGTCGCGCTGGACGATGCCGAGATCAAATATTCGACCGTCCAGAACTGGTATCCGGGCGACGAGAACGGCGTCGGCGGCATCTACAACTTCGTCACCAAGCGCGCGCTGTGCCAGGGGCGGAACAGCAAGGTAAGCTGGACGCAGGTCGAGACGGGATCGGCGATCACGTGGAAATACCCGTCCTGCGTGCTGGCGGGCGACGGATCGGTGGGCGAGTTCTACTCGGTCGCGGTCACCAACAATCGCCAGCAGGCCGATACCGGCACCAAGATGATCCATCTGGGCAAGAACACCCGCTCGACCATCGTGTCCAAGGGTATCTCGGCCGGGCGTTCGGACAATACCTATCGCGGGCTGGTGCGCGTGACGCCGACCGCGGAGAATGTCCGCAACTTCACCCAGTGCGACAGCCTGTTGCTGGGCGATCAGTGCGGGGCGCACACCGTGCCCTATATCGAGGTGAAGAACCCCAGCGCGCAGATCGAGCATGAGGCGACGACGTCGAAGATCAGCGAGGACCAGCTGTTCTACGCCATGTCGCGCGGGCTGGACCAGGAGGCCGCGGTCGCGCTGATCGTCAACGGCTTTGCGCGCGAGGTGTTGCAGCAACTGCCGATGGAATTCGCGGTCGAGGCCCAGAAGCTGCTGGGGATTTCGCTGGAAGGCTCGGTCGGCTGATCCGCTGACGCGTATTCGCTCCCCGTGCTGTCGGGGAGGTTCAGAGATGAAGATGCCCCGCGGGGCCGTTGAGGAACACGATGCTCAAGATTGAAAACCTCCATGCCGAGATCGACGGCAAGCCGATCCTCAAGGGCCTGTCGCTGGAAGTGGGGGCTGGTGAGATCCATGCGATCATGGGGCCGAACGGGGCGGGCAAGTCGACGCTCGGCTATGTGCTGGGCGGGCGTCCGGGCTATGAGGTGACGGCGGGATCGGTGACGTTCGACGGGCAGGACCTGTTGGCGCTGGAGCCGCATGAGCGTGCCGCCGCGGGGATGTTCCTGGGCTTCCAGTATCCGGTCGAGATTCCGGGCGTGTCGAACGTGCAGTTCCTGCGCGAAAGCCTGAACGCGCAGCGCGGCAGCCGGGGCGAAAAGCCGCTGTCGGGTGCCGAGTTCCTGAAGCTGGCACGCACGCAGGCCGACGGGCTGGGGCTGGACCAGGAGATGCTGAAGCGGCCGGTCAATGTCGGCTTTTCCGGCGGTGAGAAGAAGCGCAACGAGATGGTACAGATGGGCATCATCGACCCCAAGTTCGCGATCCTGGACGAAACGGACAGCGGGCTGGACATCGATGCGCTGCGCATCGTCGGCGATGGCATCAACCGCATCATGCGCAAGGCCGACAAGGCGGTGCTGCTGATCACGCATTACCAGCGGCTGCTGGATTATGTGAACCCGGACAAGGTGCATGTGCTGGCCGATGGCCGCATCGTCCGGTCGGGCGGCGCGGAGCTGGCGCTGGAACTGGAGCGCGAGGGTTACGCCGGGGTCGCCGCATGAGCGAAACGCTGGAACTTCCCTCGACGCGTGACGAAGCGTGGCGCTGGGCCGATCTCGCCGCGTTGAAAGCGGCGGCGGAGAGCGCGCGCGGACCTGCCGAGGACGGTGCGCGACACTTTTTGGACCTGCCCGGCGCACGGCTGCTGTTCGTGGACGGCGTGCTGGACGAGGGCGCGAGCGACCTGCATCGGGTGATGCTGGGCACCGTCGAGGCGGGGGACCACCCGCTCGGGCGTCATGCGCTGGGGCAGGGCTGGTCGCTCAGGCTGGACGAGGATGCCGTCGCCTGGCCGGTGCAGATCGTCCATGTCGCGACGGGTGCCGCCAACCATCTGCCCGCCGAAATCGTGCTGGGCCCGGATGCAGCGGCACAGGTGGTGGAAACCTATGTCGGGCGGGGCTGGACCAACCGGCTGACGCGGGTGCGGCTGGGCGCCGCGGCGCGGCTGATGCATGCGGTGCGGCTGGTGCAGGACGCCGGGTTCGTGTCGCTGCGCACCGAGGCGGAATTGGGCGAGGGTGCGAGCATCGTTGCGACGCATTTGGGCGCGGGCGATGCCGGGTCGCGGATCGATGCCGGCATCGTGCTGGCGGGCGATGGCGGCTTTGCCGAGTTCGGCGGCGCGCTGCTGACCCGTGGCAACCAGCGGCAGGAATGCGCCGTGCGGGTGCGCCATGCCGCCCCCAACGGCCAGTCGCACCAATTGTGGCGTGCGGTGGCGGCCGATACCAGCGCGGCAAGCCTGGCGGCGGCGGTCGAGGTGGCGCGCCATGCCCAGAAGACGGACGGCGAGCAATCGCTGCGCGGGCTGCTGCTCCAGCGAACGGCGACGGTGAACCTGAAGCCCGAACTGGAGATCTTTGCCGACGACGTGAAGTGCGCGCACGGCGCAACCGTGGGCGAGCTGGATACGCGGGCGTTGTTCTACATGCAGAGCCGTGGCATTCCCAAGGCCCGCGCGCAGGCGCTGCTGACGCGCGCCTTCGTCGCGGATGCGCTGGAGCGGATCGGTAACGAGGCAGTGCGCGCGGCGTTCGAGGCGGATGCCGACGCCTGGCTGGAAGGGGCCCTGTGAGTATGGTGGACGCCGCCACCATCGCCCGCGAGCAGCCGCTCGACACGCTGGCCGATTTCCCGGCCATTCCGTCCGGCTGGGCGTATCTGGATACCGCGGCGACCTCGCAAAAGCCGCAGGTCGTGGTGGATGCGATCACCCGTGCCTATGACACCACCTATGCGACGGTGCACCGGGGCGTGTACCAGCGTTCGGCGGACATGACGGTGGCGTATGAGGCGGCGCGGCGGCGCGTGGCGGCGTTCATCAACGCCGGTTCGGATGCCGAGATCGTCTTTACCCGCGGCGCGACCGAGGGGATCAACCTGGTCGCGCAATGCTGGGCGGGCGTGCAGTTGAAGGCGGGCGACCGCATCATGCTGTCGATGCTGGAGCATCATTCCAACATCGTGCCGTGGCAGATGGTCGCCGAGCGCGTCGGTGCGGCGATCGACGTGGTGCCGCTGACCGAGGATCACCGCATCGACCTGGACGCGATGGCGGCGATGCTGACCCCCCGGCACAAGCTGGTTGCGCTGGCGCATGTCTCTAACGTGCTGGGATCGGTGCTGGACGCGCGGCGTGCCACCGAACTGGCGCACGGCGTGGGCGCCAAGATCCTGATCGACGGGTGCCAGGCGGTGCCGCGGATCGCGGTCGACGTGAGCGAGATCGGGTGCGACTTCTACGTCTTTTCCGCGCACAAGCTGTACGGCCCGACCGGGATCGGGGTTTTGTGGGGCAAGCCCGAGCTGCTAGACGCGATGCCGCCCTATCAGGGTGGCGGGTCGATGATCGACCGGGTAAGCTTTGCGCAGACCACCTATGCGCCCGCGCCTGGCCGGTTCGAGGCGGGGACGCCGCACATCGTCGGTGCGCTGGGGCTGCATGCTGCGATCGACTATGTCGAGGGGCTGGGGCTTGCGCGTATCCATGCGCACGAGACCGCACTGGTGCGCGCAACGCGCGAGGCGCTTTCGGGCATCTACAGCGTGCGCGTGCTGGGGCCGGCGGATTCGGCGGGCATCGTCAGCTTCACCATCGAGGGGGTTCATCCCCACGATATCGGCACCATATTGGACGAGGGCCGGGTGGCGATCCGCGCAGGGCATCATTGCGCGCAGCCGCTGATGGAGGCGCTGGGCGTGCCTGCCACCGCGCGGGCGAGTTTCGGCGTGTATAACGGGCCGCAGGATGTCGACGCGCTGGTCGCCGGCATTGCGCGCGTCACGAGGATATTCGGATGAGCTACGAAGTCGAACAGGTGGACAGCGTGCCGCAGCCGGCCAAGGCGCGGGTGGGCGACGCACGGGAAGCGGATGCGGGCGGCGAGCGTCGGCGGGATTATCTCGACGGGTTCCTGACGCAGAAGCCGGTGGGCGATGCGCCGCACGAACCGGGCGGCGCGCTGTATGAAGCGGTGATCGACGCGTTGAAGGATATTTTCGACCCCGAGATTCCGGTCAACATCTATGACCTGGGTCTGATCTACGGCGTCGAGATCAGCGCGGACGGCCATGCCGTGGTGATGATGACGCTGACCACGCCGCATTGTCCGGTCGCCGAATCGATGCCCGGCGAGGTGGAATTGCGCGTGTCGGCCGTGCCGGGGATCGCGACCGCGGACGTGAACCTGATCTGGGATCCGCCATGGGACCCGCAGAAGATGTCCGACGATGCCAAGCTGGAACTCGGCATGCTGTGATGGGCGCTCCTCCCGCGCGACGGGAGGAGAGGAGATGATACGATGACGACGGCCACTACCACCACCTTGCGTCCGCGGCCCGCGGCGTTGAACCTGACCCCGTCCGCGCTGGCGCGGATCGCGGACCTGATGGGGCGGGCGCCTGAGGGATCGGTCGGCGTGAAGCTGTCGACACCGCGGCGCGGCTGCTCGGGCCTTGCCTATTCGGTGGATTATGTGAGCGAAGCCAAGCCGTTCGATGAGCGCATCGATACGCCCGGCGGCACGCTGTTCGTGGATGGCGGATCGATCCTGTACCTGATCGGGTCGACGATGGACTGGGTGGAGGACGATTTCACCGCCGGTTTCGTCTTCCAGAACCCCAACGCCAAGGGCGCGTGCGGGTGCGGGGAAAGCTTCACGGTCTGACCGTGGTGCGCGGCAGTCGTGGGTGTCTGATGGTCCCGGCCCGCCACTGCGCGACCAGCCATGCCGCGGGCCAAGCCAGCACGGGATAGATCAGGAAACTGTAGCGCGGCATCGGCTGGAACATGGCGAATTGCAGCGCCAGGGCGGCCACATAGAGGGCAACCGGTGCGAATGTGCGCTGCCCGCGCCAAAGTCCGACGATCAATCCCGCCAGCCCCAGCATCGACACGGTACAGGCGATCAGCGAACGGGCGGCGCGCATGCCCTGCCATCCCGTGAAGTAGAACTGCCACGGCTGCGGGGCGAAAAACTCGACGAGATGGCGGACATAGAGACGCGTCATCGCCCACGGGTGCCGCACCATCCACGTCAGCGTCACGCGTTGCAGAGCGAGCGCATAGGCCCGTTCGCCATAGGAGCGTACCGCCGCCTGTGCCCGGCGGCTGGCGGCGGGATGGACCGCAAACAGGCGCGCGTTGAAGCGGTCTTCCGGCGCCGTGGCGTCCAACGCCTGGGGGTAATTCGCCATGGCAAGCTCGACACCCAGATTGCTGCGCGACGGCAGCGGGACGCCGATGGCCGCTTCGTTGCGCACCGCCCAGGCCAGCGACATCGCCGAAAACGCCGCGAGGCCGATAGCGAGGACGATCATCGTCGAGCGGATCGCCAGATGCCGCCACGCGGTCCACCCCCAGGCGACGGCCACGGCAATCCCGACCGGTGGCGCGACAAAGGTCAGCAGCGCGCCGGTGAACGCGACTGCCAGCAGGCGGACCATGGCGGGCGGGGCGCCCCGCTGCGCAATCATCATCCACCGGAGATGGCATGCGGCCAGCAACAGCGCCGTGCCGCCCTCCCAGTAGCGGAAATCGATCACCTCCTGCGGCACGAAGACAGGTAGCAGCAACAGGATCGCCGCCCCGCCACGAAGCGCGATCCGCTCCAGGCCGGCATGAGCAAAGGCGGACAGCAGCACGAGATAGGCGAGGAATACCTGCCCCACCGACCAGAGCGTGAGCACGGTGGCGGAGGCGAGGGTGGCGGTGCCCAGCCACCCCATCACCCATCCCGCGATGGCCGGATTCAGGGGCATCAGATGCGCGGTCGGGCCCTGGCCCGGAAAATAGGCATCGGCAAGCGTGCCGGTCTGCGCGAACGCTATCGCCACATCGCATGCCTCCGCCGCCGACAGCGCGACGAACGGCGCGCCGTGAACGATGGTCAGCCACAACAGGCGGAGCAACAGGCCACAGGCGATCAGCGCCAATATCGCTCGGTCAAAATGTGGGTGTGCGGCCCTCATGCGGTGCCTTCTGCCACCGGGCCGCTAAGATCGGGTAAGCGCCCACGCAAAAGGCCCGCCCTCCGTGTGTCGGAGGACGGGCCTTTTGCGGTTCGGCTGACGCCGCCGCGATTATGCGGCGAGCTTGCGCAGCACGTATTGGAGGATGCCGCCGTTCAGGAAATATTCCAGCTCGTTGACGGTATCGATCCGGCAGCGGGTCTGGAACGTCTCGGACGTGCCATCCGCGCGGACCAGCATCACTTCGACCTCCTGACGGGGACGCAGGCCGGCGACGTTCTGGATGGTGAACGTCTCGGTGCCGTCCAGCTTCAGCGTCTGGCGGGTCACGCCCTCAGCGAACTGGAGCGGCAGCACGCCCATGCCGACGAGGTTCGAGCGGTGGATGCGCTCGAAGCTTTCGGCGATGACCGCGCGCACGCCCAGCAGGTTGGTGCCCTTGGCCGCCCAGTCGCGCGACGAGCCGGTGCCATATTCCTTGCCCGCGACGACGACGAGCGGCGTGCCGTCCGCCTTGTGACGCATCGCGGCGTCGTAGATCGGCATGACCTCGCCGTCATACTGGGTCATGCCGCCTTCGACGCCCGGTACCATCTCGTTCTTGATGCGGATGTTGGCGAAGGTGCCGCGGACCATGACATGGTCGTTGCCGCGGCGCGCGCCGTAGCTGTTGAAGTCCTTCTTCGAAACCTGGCGCTCCATCAGCCACTTGCCCGCCGGGCTGTCCGCCTTGATCGAGCCGGCCGGGCTGATGTGGTCGGTGGTGATCGAATCGCCCAGGATGGCCAGCGGCTTGGCCTCGATGATGTCGGTGGTCGGCTTCGGCGTCATCTCCATGCCCTCGAAATAGGGCGGGTTGGCGACATAGGTCGACGCGGCGGGCCAGCTATAGGTGTCCGAGCCCGTGACGTCGATCGCCGACCACCGGGCATCGCCGGCATAGACATTGCCGTAGCGCGAACGGAACATCTCGTCGTCGATGTTCGCATCCATCAGGGTGCGGACTTCCTCGTTCGAGGGCCAGATGTCCTTGAGATAGACGTCCTGGCCGTCCTTGCCCTGGCCGATGGGCGTGTCGCGCATGTCCTGCGTGACGGTACCCTTCAGCGCATAGGCCACGACGAGCGGCGGCGAGGCGAGGAAGTTGGCGCGCACGTCGGGGGACACGCGGCCCTCGAAGTTGCGGTTGCCCGACAGGACCGATGCGGCGACCAGATCATGGTCGTTGATCGCGGTCGAGATCGGACCCGGCAGCGGACCGGAATTGCCGATGCAGGTGGTGCAGCCATAGCCGACGAGGTTGAAGCCGATCGCATCGAGGTCGGCGGTCAGACCGGCCTTGTTGAGATAGTCGGTGACGACCTGCGAACCGGGGGCCAGCGAGGTCTTCACCCAGGGCTTCGGCTTCAGGCCGAGCGCGTTCGCCTTGCGGGCGACGAGGCCGGCGGCGACCAGCACCGACGGGTTCGAGGTGTTGGTGCAGCTGGTGATCGCGGCGATCACCACGTCGCCGTCGCCGATGTCATGGCCGCGCTCAGCCACGTCGACGCGCTCGGGGCGCTCCTTGTGATAGATCTTGAACAGGTCGCCGTTGAAGACCTCGTCCACCTTGGTCAGCGCGACCTTGTCCTGCGGGCGCTTCGGACCGGCGAGCGACGGCACGACCGTCGACATGTCCAGTTCCAGCGTGTCGGTGAACACGGGGTCCGCCGCATCGTCATGACGCCAGAAGCCGTTGGCCTTCGCATAGGCCTCGACCAGCGCGATGTTCTCGTCCGAACGCGCGGTCAGGCGCATATAGTCGAGCGTCTTGTCGTCGACGGGGAAGAAGCCGCAGGTCGCGCCATATTCGGGCGCCATGTTGGCGATCGTCGCGCGGTCGGCGAGCGTCATCGACGACAGGCCCGGACCGTAGAACTCGACGAAGCGGCCGACCACGCCCTTGGCGCGCAGCATCTGGGTGATGGTCAGCACCAGGTCGGTGGCGGTGATGCCTTCCTGCAGCGCGCCGGTCAGCTTGAAGCCGACGACCTCGGGGATCAGCATCGACACCGGCTGGCCGAGCATCGCTGCCTCCGCCTCGATACCGCCGACGCCCCAACCGAGCACGCCCAGGCCGTTGATCATCGTGGTGTGGCTGTCGGTGCCGACCAGCGTGTCCGGATAGGCGATCGCGGCGGTGCCGGTCGCGTTCTCGCCGGACTCGGTCGAGGACCAGATCGCCTGACCGATATATTCCAGGTTCACCTGGTGGCAGATGCCCGTGCCCGGCGGCACCACCGAGAAATTGTCGAGCGCCTTGGAGCCCCACTTCAGGAACTCGTAACGCTCCATGTTGCGCTGATATTCCAGGTCGACATTCTCTTCGAACGCCTGCGGCGTGCCGAACTCGTCCACCATCACCGAGTGGTCGATGACGAGGTGGACGGGCACCTGCGGATTGATCTTGGCCGGGTCGCCGCCCAGCTTGGTGATCGCATCGCGCATCGCGGCGAGATCGACGACGCAGGGAACCCCGGTGAAGTCCTGCATCAGCACGCGGGCCGGGCGATACTGGATCTCGCGGTCCGACCGCTGCGTCTTCTGCCAGTCGACGATCGCCTGAATATCCTCACGCGTGACGGTCTTGCCATCCTCGAAACGCAGGAGGTTTTCCAGCAGCACCTTCATCGAGAAGGGCAGGCGGCTGATGTCGCCGAGCTGTTCGGCAGCCTTGGCAAGGCTGTAATAGTCATAGGTCTTGCCCGCGACGTCGAGCGTCGTGCGGGTCTTCAGGCTGTCCTGGCCGATGGCAGTCATGCGCGTCCCTTCAAGGTAAGCCGGCGGCTCGGGGGACGCGGCGGGAGAAGGCCGCGCAAGCGCGCCGGGCTATGAAACCGGTTGCCAGAGGCCCTTAGCAAGGGGTGGGGCCGGGGGGAAGGGCCGCAGGCGGGTAAGTGGAAGGAACCCGAAAAGGTGGGGAACAGGCCGCCCCCATCGGTGGTTGGACCGCGCACTACGGGAGCATCGACGATGAGCAAGCCTTCGGCCATGCCCATGCTGATTCTCTCCGGTCTGGCCGGTGCGCTGGCAAGCGTCACCGCAGGGGTGCTGATCGGCGAGTATACGGTATCGGGCACCAATCCTCTCAGCGTGTCGGCATGGCACGCGCCGGCACCACCGGGCGCGGGGCGCGTGTCGGGCGGCGATGCCGATCCGTTCGGTTCGGCAAGCCAGGTCGCATCGTGACGGCCTCCCGCAACCCGCAAGCAGGGCCGGACCGGATCGTCGCCATCGGGCTGTTGACGCAGCGTGACCTCGACGTGCTGGGCTCGGGCTTTCGCCGGTCCTTCTCGGTCGAGGACGATCACGCCTTTGCCGACCTGCTGGAGGCGCTGGACGAGATCGAGGAGGTCTCCGTCACCCTGCCCCCCGGTTGAGGTCCGGCACCCGCCAATTCGCTCCGTTTCGGTGCAACCATGTTCGCCGGCGGGTGTGCGGGTTGGAAAAAACCCGTCCTTGCGGCTAGGGCGGGGCGAAGGCGGCCGGGGCGGTGCGCCGGGATGGGGACCATGACACCCGAACGTTTCAACCTTCTGACCCGCCGGCATCGCGAATGCCTGCGGGGCGTCCGTGAACTGAAGGGCTCCAAGGAGATCGCGGCCGAGCTTGGCCTCGGCAAGTCGACCGTGGACGGATATCTGACGGAGGCGGTGCGCCTGCTCGGCGCGCGCAATCGCCGCGACGCTGCGCTGATGCTCGCCGAGCATGAAGCATCCGTCGACCAAGCCATTGAAAATGAACAGAATACGTACCCCGATAAAGTCATGCCTGATTCTGCGCGGCTGGTCGCGCCGCCGGAAGTCATGCCAATCCCATCGGCACCGGATGGGAGTACGGTCGGCGGGGTGGTGTCGGCAGGCCATGCTTCGGCACTGCCCCGTTTGAATCTCCCGATCCGGCGGCGTGGACAGCATCGCAACGATATGGGGCTGGTCGAACGACTGCTCTGGATACCCACCATCGCGGTCGGGCTGGCCATCGGCTTCGGCATGCTGGCGACCGGCCTCGACGTGATGACGCGGGTGATCGACGCGGTGGCGAGCCATGCCCGGTAGCAACGGGTGGCGTACGGCGAGGCCGACGCAGGGGAGATGGCGCGATGAATAACGAGCATGCGGCGGCGGTCGATGTCACGCACCTTTTGTGGAAGCTGGAAGAGCAGCTGGACGCGGCCTTTGCGACCAGCGGCGAACTGGCGGCCGCCCTGCCACGCGCCCGGACGGCGGCGCGACTGCCCGCGATCGCCGGTCAGCAGGCGTTCGAACTGGTCAGTCAGGCGATGATGGCGATCGGTGCCGCACGCGGCCACACCGTGCAGGGCCACCGTGTCCTGGAAAAGGTCGGCCGGACGATCGGGTACGATGCCGATTACGGCGACACCCGCCCCAAGCCCGATTTCATGCCCGGCGCATCGGCCAAGGTGTCCGCATCGGCGAAGACGGGGGCCGATACCGGCCACCTGCGCGTCGCGGCCTGACGCATGCGCGGCATGCCCCGATCGACCCGTGGCCGGCGGGGCATGCCGTGATCCATATCTATGTCTTTCATGCCTTTCAGGCGCTGGTCTGCGTCTATGCGCTGGTCGCCGGCGGCAAACCGGAACGCGCGGTGGCGGTGATGTTGCTGGTCGCGTCCTTTGCCACGCTGGCGCTGCCGTTCGACGCGCGCAGTTTCCATGCACTGGAGGTGGTGGGCCTGATCATCGATCTCGGGTTGATGGGGGGGCTGGTCGCGGTGGCGCTTGTCGCCAACCGCTTCTGGCCGCTTTGGCTGTCCGCCATTCACCTGCTCGCCATCGGTATCCACGGGGTAAAGGCGCTGGATGCCGACCTGATGCCGTGGATGTATGCCGGGGCGGGGGGCAAGCTGGCCTATCCGATGCTCATCATCTTGGCGGCCGGCGTCATGCGCCACCGCAACCGCATCGTTCAGCAAGGCAGCGATCCCGACTGGTCTTGGCCCGTGGAGGCGCGACGATGACCCTGTGCCTGTATCGCTGGTCCGCCAAGGACCGCGACGAATTCGAACGGTTTACGGCGACGCTGACCGACCTCCAGACCCGGGTGCGGGCGGTATCCGGGCATGATACCGGCGTGCCGGTCCCGCGTGGACCCCGACGCCCGAGCCTGATGGAGCGTGCGCAGACGCTGCTCGACCATCGGCGGCACCGGGCCGCGATCGCCGGGGAACTGGCCGAGCTGTTCGCCGACCCGGCCTGGGACCTGTTGCTCGGGCTCTACGTTTCGGGCGGCCGGGAAACGGCGGCGGCGCTGGCAGAGACGGCCGGGATCAGCGGATCGCTGGCGGAGCGCTGGATGGCCGTGCTGGAAACGCGCGGCCTGACGCAGCCGGTCGGGGACGAAATGGCCCTGACCGATCGTGGTAAAAGCTTCCTCACGCGCTACCTCGATTCCCTTTAAACGCCGCGCAACCCGTAGCGTCGCTGCGGGTTGATGCAGGATAATACGGGAGAGGAGCAGATTATGGCCGACACGAACGAAGCGGGAAACACCGGCGGCGCCGGCGCGATCGGTGGCGACATGGCATCGGGCATGCGCAACTTTTCGGACCAGATGAAGGGCGCGGGCGATGCGATGAAGGCATCGGGCCAGAAGATGGCCGAGGGCGGCTCCACCATCGGTCTGAAGATGCTCGACCAGGCCGAGTCGAATACGCGCGAAGCGTTCGCCGCCATGCGCGCCGCCGCTGGCGCCAAGGACATCGGGGACGTGATGCGTATCCAGAGCGAGTTCATGCGCGACCAGGGCAATCGCTCAATGGCGCAGGCGCGCGAGATCGGTGAGCTCATCATGCAGTTCGGCCGCGATGCGGTAGGCTCGGCCCGCGGTCAGGGCTGAGCTTAGACGGCCTGCCGACGGGAATGTCGCCGGACCGGGATAAACTTTCCGGTCCGGCTATCGACGTGTTCCGTCGGGGGCCACCTCCACCGGGCCGTTGCGGGTCGCCTCCAGCAGCGAGTCCCCGCCCAGCACCCGGTACAGCGTAACCCGGTTCGACGCGGCGACCAGTTGCGTCGTGATGACCGTCTGTTGCGCGGCATAGAAGGAGCGCTGGGCATCCAGCGTGTTGAGGAAGGGCGTGATGCCGCCGCGATAGCTGGCATCCGCCAGCCGCAGCGTGTCGGCCGCGGCCGCCAGGAAGCGCTGGTTTGCGGATAGCTGCTCCGCGATCGTCCCCTGCCGTGCGAGCGCGTCGCTGGTTTCGCGGAATGCGATCTGGATGGCGCGCTCGTAATTGGCGAGTGCCGCATCGCGCTGCGCCTCGGAATAGCGGACGCCGGCCACGCCGGCGCCGGCGCGGAAGATCGGATAGCTGACCGAGGGGGCGACCGAATAGTTGAAGCTGCCCCCCGAGAAGAGGGAGCCGAGCGCGGTGCTGGCAAAGCCGACGAGACCGGTGAGCGAGATGCGGGGGAACATGGCGGCGCGGGCGGCGCCAACCTCGCCGTTCACCGCACGCAGTTCATATTCGGCCTGCACCACATCGGGGCGGCGCAGGAGGATGCCCGAATCCAGTCCGGCGGGCAGCGCGACGATCGCCGGTGCCGCCTCTTCGATCGAGGCCGGCAGCAAGGTCGGGTCGACGGGGGCGCCGACCAGCAGTTGCAGCGCGTTGATGTCCTGCGCGACCAGCGTACGTTGCTGCGCCAGATCGGCGCGCGCGGTTTCCAGTATCTGTTCGGCCTGACGCAGATCGGTGCGCGGTGCGATCCCGCCGGACAGCCGTGCCTGGGTCAGGCGCACGCTCTGTTCGGCGACGCGGGCGGTGTCCTCGGCAATCTTGAGCAGGCTGCGATCCGCCCCGTAGGTCAGCCACGCGTCCCCGATCTCCCCGACCAGCGACAGCCGTGTCGCGCGCGCCGCCGCCTCCGTCGCGAAATAACGATCCAGCGCCGCACCGGTCAGCGCCCGGATGCGGCCGAACAGGTCCAGCTCGAACGCGGTTGCGCCCAGATCTACCGAGAAGGCGCTGCCCCCCGAAGAACTGGTGACGACGGTGCCGCCCGTCCCCGTACCGCCGCCGGTGCCCGGGGTGGCTCCCGTCCCGGTACCGGTGCCGGTTCCTGTGCCCGTACCCGTTCCCGCGCCTGTGCCGCCGCCGCTCGTGGCGGTGCTGCGAGCGCCACGGCCCCCGCCGGAGTAAGTGTAGCGGCCGCTGGCGTCGAGCTGGGGGAGGAGGTCGGCGCGCTGGATGCGGTATTGGGCGCGGGCGGCGGTGATGTTGGCGGCGGCGACACGCAGGTCGCGGTTGGTGGCGAGCGCCTGGGCGATGAGCTGTTGCAGGCGGGTGTCGCGGAAGATGTCGCGATAGGTGACGGCAGGAAGCGTCGCCTCCGACTGGCGCAGATAGGCATCGCCCACCGGCCACGACATCGGGACGGGTAGTTCCGGGCGCACATAGTTCGGTGTCATCGAACAGCCCGCCAGCGCGCCGGCCGCGAGGAGAAGGGAGAGCGTCTTCGTCATCAGGCCTGCTCCGCCTCCTTGCCGCGGTGGCCGGTCGGGCGGCCGCGAACCTTGGCCAGACCATCGCGCACCCCGCGCCGGACCAGCACGAAGAACAGCGGAATGTAGAAGATCGCCAGCACGGTAGCGGTCAGCATGCCGCCGATTACCGCGGTGCCGATCGCGATGCGGCTGTTCGCGCCCGCACCCGTCGAGATCGCCAGCGGCAGCACGCCGAAGATGAAGGCGAAGCTGGTCATCAGGATGGGCCGCAGACGGATGCGCGCCGCCTCCAGCGCCGCATCGATCACGCGCTTGCCCTGTTTTTCCGCCTGTTCGGCAAATTCGATCATCAGGATCGCGTTCTTGGCCGCCAGACCCATCGTAGTGAGCAGACCGATCTGGAGATACACGTCGTTGGTCAGACCGCGCAGCGTGACGAAGGCGATGGCGCCGATCAGGCCTAGGGGGATGACGAGGAGGACGGCGATGGGGATCGACCAGCTTTCATAAAGCGCGGCAAGACACAGGAAAACCACGAGAATCGACAGGCCGTACAGGATCGGCGCCTGACCCGCCGACAGGCGTTCCTGGTACGAAAGGCCCGCCCAGGCGACCGACGTGCCCGGAATCTGCGCGGCAAGCTCCGCGATCCGCTCCATCGCGTCGCCCGAGCTTTTGCCCGGCGCCGCCGAACCCTGGAATTCGAAGGACGGGATGCCGTTGAAGCGCGACAGCGTGGTCGGCGCCTGACCCCAGGCGATCGTCGAGAACGACGAGAAGGGCGCCATCTGCCCGGCCGAGCCGCGGACGAACCACTGCTTCAGATCGTCGGGCTGCGACCGGAACGGCGCATCGCCCTGCACGAACACGCGCTTGACACGGCCGCGGTCGATGAAGTCGTTGACATATTGCCCGCCCCAGGCGGTCGACAGCGTGGAATTGACGCTGGCCTGGGTCAGCCCCAGCGCCGCCAACTTCTGCTGGTCGATATCGACGCGCAGCGTGGCGATGTCGGGCAGTTCGGTCAGACGCACCGAGGCGAGATCGGGATCGGCATTGGCGGCGGCGAGCAGCTTGTCGCGCGCCTCGGCGAACTTCTCCTGGCTCATGCCCGAGCTGTTCTGCAGCTGCATGGTGAAGCCGTCCGACTGACCGAGGCCGCGGACCGCGGGCGGCACCAGCGCGAAGACCTGCGCATCGCGAAGCCCGCTAAAGGCCGCGGAGGCACGGCCGACGACCGCATCCGCGCTGTTCTCCTTGCCCTTGCGCTCGCTCCAGTCGACGAAGTTGATGAAGCCCTGGCCGGTATTCTGGCCGCTGGTGCCGCCACCGCCGCCGCCGGCGACGGTGAAGAGTACGCGGACGTTCTTGCCCTCATGCTGGGCGAAATACTGCTCCACCTGACGCTGGATCTGGAGCGTGCGTCCCTGCGTCGCGCCGGCAGGCAGGCGGAACTGGACGATCGCGGAGCCCTGGTCCTCGGTCGGCAGGAAGCCGGTGGGCAGGCGCAGGAACAGCACCGCAAGCAAGGCCAGCGTGCCGGCATAGATCAGCAGGAACAGCCATTTGCGGTCGACCACATAGCGGACGGCCCCGGTATATTTGTCGACGCCCTTGTCGAAATTGGTGTTGAACCAGGTCTTGGCCCGCTCGAACCCGTGGGCGACGCGCGGGAACTTGCGCTCCAGCCATTCGGCTTCCTCGCCCTCCTGCTTCTTGCGCTTGAGCAGGGTGGCGGTGAGTGCGGGCGAGAGGATAAGGGCGACCAGCACCGACAGGATCATCGCGGCGACGACGGTGACCGAGAATTGCCGGTAGATGACGCCGGTCGAGCCGCCGAAGAACGCCATTGGCAGGAACACCGCCGACAGGACGAGGGCGATGGCGATCAGGGCGACGGTGATCTCGTCCATCGACTTGATCGTCGCGTCGCGCGGGGACAGTTCGGGGTCCTCCTCCATCAGACGCTCGACATTTTCGACCACGACGATCGCGTCGTCGACGAGCAGGCCGATGGCGAGAACGAGGCCGAACAGGGTCAGCGTGTTGATCGAGAAGCCGGCGAGATAGAAGACACCAAAGGTGCCGAGCAGCACGACGGGCACCGCGATCGTCGGAATGAGCGTCGCGCGCCAGCTTTGCAGAAAGACGAACATGACGATGACGACGAGGATGATCGCCTCGAACAAGGTCTTCACCACCTCGTCGATCGACAGCTTGATGAAGTCGGTGGTGTCGTTGGCGTAGGCGATCTTCAGGCCGGGCGGGAAGCCCTTGGCGACGCGGGCGATCTCCGCCTTCACCGCCTCGGCGGTCTTCAGGGCGTCGGCGCCCGGCGCCATCAGCACCGCGATGCCGGCGCCCGGATGGCGGTTGATCCGGCTGACCGCGGCATAGCTTTCCGCGCCCAGCTCGATCCGGGCGACGTCCGACAGGCGCACGGTGGCGCCGCTGGTCAGCGTCTTCACGATGATGTTGCGGAACTGCTCGGGCGTTTGCAGGCGCGACTGGGCGGTGACGGTCGCGTTCAGCATCTGCGTGGTGGGCGAGGGCAGGCCGCCGACCTCGCCGGCCGCGACCTCGGCATTCTGGTTCTGGATGGCGGTGGTGATGTCGGACGGGATCAACTGGTAGCTGTTGAGCCGTTCGGGATTCAGCCAGATGCGCATCGCATATTGCGAGCCGAACACGTTGGTGTCGCCGACCCCCTGGACGCGGCCGAGCGGATCCTGAAGATTGGACACCAGATAGTCCGACACGTCCTGGTTCGTCATCTTGTCGGTTTCGTCATAGACGCCGGCGATGAGCAGGAAGTCCGGGTTGGACTTGCGGACGGTCAGGCCCTGTTGCTGCACCTGTTGCGGCAGACGGGCGACCGCTTGCTGCACCTGGTTCTGCACCTGGACCTGCGCGATATCGGGGTCGGTGCCCTTTTCGAAGGTGGCGGTGATCGTCACCTGGCCGCGGCTGGACGAGGAGGACGAGAAGTAGAGCAGCCCGTCGATGCCGGTAAGCTGCTGTTCCAGCACCTGGGTGACCGAGTTCTGCAACGTCTGCGCCGAGGCGCCGGGGAAATTGGCGCGGATCGACACCTGTGGCGGGGCGACGTCGGGATATTGCGCGATCGGCAGGCCCATGATGCCGCCGATGCCACCCAGCATGACGAGGATGGCGAGAACCCAGGCGAAGATCGGGCGATCGATGAAGATGCGGCTGATCATGGCCGGGTCAGCCCGCCTTCTGCTTGGACTGCATCTGCTTCATCTGTTCGGGCGATGGCGGGGCGACGCGCTGCGGCGACGCGGCGGCTACGGGCTTCACCGTCTGGCCGGCGCGCAGGTTGTTCAGCCCTTGCGTGATGATCCGCTCGTTGCCGTCGAGGCCGCCGGTGACGACCCAGGCGTCGCCCTGGGTACGATCGGCACGAATGGTCTTTTGCGCCGCCTTGTTGTCCGGGCCGACGACGAACACGGTCGCATTCCCCTTGGGATCACGCGACACCGCCTGTTGCGGGACGAGATAGGCCCGGCGGTTGATCGCCTGCGCGAAGCGGGCGCGGACGAACATGCCGGGGAGCAGCAACCCTTGCGGATTGGGGAAGCGGGCGCGCAGCGTGACGGTGCCGGTCTGCTGATCCACCACATATTCGGCGAACTGCACGGTGCCGGCGGGGCCGTATTCGCTGCCATCCTCCAGCTTCAGGTGAACCTGTGCGGAGGCGGGGACGATGCCGTCGCGCGTCAGGCTGCGGCGCAAGCCGAGCAGGTCGGCGGCGGATTGCTGGATGTCGACAAACATCGGATCGAGCCGCTGGATCTGCGCCAGCGGATCGGCCTGGTTGGCGGTGACGAGCGCGCCGACGGTGAACAGCGAACGGCCGATGCGGCCGGTGATCGGCGCGGGCACGGTGGTGAATTGCAGGTTGACGCGCGCGGTCTGCAGCGCGGCCTGGGTCTGGGCGACGCTGGCCTGCGCCTGGCGGCTGGCGGCGAGGGCGTTGGTGTAATCCTGCTTCGACACCGCCTCGATCTCGGCGAGCGGGCGGAAGCGTTCGGCCTGGATGCGCGTCGCCTCCGCGTTCGCGCGGGCGCTCTGGAGGTTGGCGGCGGCCTCGTTGACGGCGGCGCTATAGACGCGCGGGTCGATCTCGTAGAGCGGCTGGCCGCGCTGGACGAGCGCACCTTCGGTGAAGAAGCGGCGGCGGATCACGCCGGAGACCTGCGGGCGCACGTCCGAGCTTTCGAACGCAAAGGTTCGCGCGGCGAGTTCGACCACCATCGGGGCATCGGTGGGCTGGAGCGTGACAAAGCCGACCGTGGGCGTGCGCTGACCCGGACCCTTGCCCGCCGCCTTTTGCTCACCGCCGCCGCCACATGCGGCAAGCAGCAGGGCGAGGGTGAGGAGGGCGACACCGGCCGGCAGCCGGCGCCCGCGAATCGATGCTGTGTTCAAGTCGTTCTACCTGTGTCTCGTATCGCGCAGCCGTTTCTGCACGGCCGACGGCGCGGCGCGGGAAATGGGTTGTGCGATCTGACCTAATGGCGGCGAGCGGGACGGAAATGCAAGCCGGTGGACGCGTTATATGTGTCGCAATTTGTCGCAACGCCCGCTTTCCCGAAATACCCAAGGATCAACAGGATCATGACGATCGATACCGACAAGCGGGCCGCCGCCGCCGCCGCCGTGGAGATGGTGCGCGACGGGATGCTGGTAGGGCTGGGCACCGGCAGCACGGCGGCGCACCTGATCGCCCTTCTGGTCGATCGCCGGCCGGCGATCGAGGTGGTCGCCACGTCCGAGGCGAGCGCGCGGGCCGCGCGGGAGGGCGGGCTGGTGGTGCGCGATTTTGCCGGGATCAGCCGGGTCGACCTGACCATCGACGGAGCGGACGAGATCGATTCGACGCTGGTCGCGGTCAAGGGCGCGGGCGGGGCGATGCTGCGCGAGAAGGTGGTGGCCGCCGCGTCCGACCGGATGGTGGTGATCGCCGACGCCAGCAAGCGCGTGGACCGGGTGGGCGCGGCGAAACTGCCGGTGGAGGTTCTGCCCTTTGCCGAGCGCTTCGTGGCGCGCGCGCTCGCCGGTTTGTTCGAGCGGGTGGAAAAAAGGGAGGGGGTAGAGACGGATAACCGCAATGTCATCTTGGACGGCCATGGCTGGCGCGATGCCGATCCGCAGCGGATGGCGGCCGCGGTGGCGTCGATCCCCGGCGTGGTGGGGCACGGCCTGTTCCTGTCCGAGGTGGATGCAGCGATCATTGCCGAGAATGGTGTTGTTACGAGACTGGAACGGAGGGCGCTTGGCCGTTAAGGCCGAAAACGTCTTGGCAACCAGATCGGATGCGCGGGCGTTCGGTCGCTGACGAGAATGAGGCCCCACTTTCATGACTGACGCAGCCACCACCGCTTCGAGCGCGGACTCGCACCTTCACGAGGACGGTTCGATCGAGCGCCTGACGATCGATACGATCCGCACCCTGTCGATGGATGCGGTGCAAAAGGCCAATTCGGGCCACCCCGGCACGCCGATGGCGCTGGCGCCGGTCGGGCACACGCTCTGGTCGCGCTATCTTCGCTTCGACCCGGCCCATGCCGACTGGCCGAACCGCGACCGCTTCGTGCTGTCGGTGGGGCATGCGTCGATGCTGCTCTACGCCCTGCTGCATCTGGCGGGGATCGAGGAGATCGACGCGGACGGCAACAAGACCGGCAACCCGGCGATCAGCCTGGATGACATCAAGCAGTTCCGGCAGCTCTCGTCGCGCACGCCGGGCCATCCCGAATATCGCCACACCACCGGGGTCGAGACGACCACGGGCCCGCTGGGCGCCGGTTGCGGCAACTCGGTGGGCATGGCGATCGCCGAGCGCTGGCTGGCCGCGCATTTCAACCGCGAGGGTTTCCCCGTCTTCGACCATGACGTGTACGTGGTGTGCGGCGACGGCGACATGATGGAGGGCGTCGCGTCCGAGGCGGCATCGACCGCCGGGCACCTGAAGCTGTCCAACCTGTGCTGGATCTACGACAGCAACCATATCTCGATCGAGGGCGGCACCGACCTCGCCTTCGACGAGGATGTGGGCAAGCGGTTCGAGGCCTATGGCTGGAACGTGCTGCACGTGGACGACGCCAACGACGTGGGCGCGCTGTGCAAGGCGCTGGACACGTTCAAGGCCACGCAGGACAAGCCGACCTTTATCGTGGCGCACTCGGTGATCGGCTATGGCAGCCCCAAGGCGGGCAGCGAGAAGGCGCATGGAGAGCCGCTGGGCGACGACGCGATCCGCGCGACCAAAAAGGCCTATGGCTGGCCCGAGGATGCGCAGTTCCTGGTGCCGGACGGCGTGCGCGAGGCGTTCCAGGGCGCGATCGAGGCGCGCAGCAAGCCGCTGCGCGACGAATGGGTGGCGATGGTCGATCGCTACCGCCAAGCGCATCCGGAACTGGCGGCCGAGCTCGACGCGATGCTCAAGGACGAGCTGCCCGAGGGCTGGGACGCCGACCTGCCGGTCTATGAGGCGGATGCCAAGGGCGTGGCGAGCCGCGAGTCCGGCGGCAAGGCGCTGAACGCGATCGCGGCCAAGGTGCCGTGGCTGGTCGGCGGATCGGCGGATCTGGCGCCCTCGACCAAGACGCTGATCAAGGATGGCGGGTCGTTCCAGGCGGGCTCCTATGGCGACCGCAACATGCATTTCGGCGTGCGCGAGCATGGCATGGGCGCGATCGTGGATGGCATGGCGCTGTCGCACCTGCGCTCCTACGGCGCGACCTTCCTCGTGTTCGCCGACTATATGCGCGCACCGATCCGGCTGGCGGCGATCATGGAGATCGGCGCGATCTTCGTCTTCACGCACGATTCGATCGGCGTGGGCGAGGACGGGCCGACGCACCAGCCGATCGAGCATCTCGCCACGCTGCGTGCCATTCCGGGGCTGGACACGATCCGGCCGGGCGACGCCAACGAGGTGTCGGAGGCGTGGCGCTGCGCGATGACCAACAGCAGCCGGCCGACGGTGCTGGTGCTGTCGCGCCAGCCGCTGCCGACGCTGGACCGGGGCAAGTACGCGTCCGCGTCGGGCGTGGAGAAGGGTGGCTATGTTCTCGCCGATTGCGACGGCACGCCCGACGTGATCCTGATCGCGACCGGATCGGAACTGGCGCTGGTCACCGAGGCGTATGAAAAGCTGTGCGCCGACGGGGTGAAGGCGCGGGTCGTGTCGATGCCGAGCTGGTATCGCTACGAGATGCAGGACGCCGCCTACAAGGAGTCGGTGCTGCCGGGCCATGTCACCGCGCGTCTGGCGGTGGAGCAGGCCGGGTCGATCGGATGGGACCGTTATGTCGGCCTGGCGGGCCGCACGATCACCATGTCGACGTTCGGGGCCTCCGCCCCCATATCCAAGCTGCAGGACAAATACGGCTTCACCGTGGACAATGTCGTCAAGGTGGCGCGCGAACTGCTGGAGACCAAGTGATGAGCACGCTCAAGGACATGAGCGCCGCGGGCTGCGCAGTGTGGCTCGATTTCGTGGATCGCAAGTTCCTGGAGGCGGGCGGGCTGGACGCGCTCGTCGCCGAGGACGGGCTGACCGGCGTGACGTCGAACCCGTCGATCTTCGAAAAGGCGATGGGCCATGGCGACGCCTATGACGGAACGCTGGCCGCGTTCGACAAGGAGAACCCCGGCGCGGCGACGATCGACCGTTACGAGCATCTGGCGATCCAAGACATCAAGGCGGCAGCCGAGACGCTGCGCCCCGTCTACGACCGGCTGGACGCCAAGGACGGCTATGTCAGCCTGGAGGTGTCGCCTTACATCGCCGACGATACCGACGCGACGATCGCCGAGGCCGAGAAGCTGTGGCATGCGGTCGACCGGCCGAACCTGATGATCAAGATCCCCGGCACGCCGGCGGGCGCGCCCGCCATCGCGGCGACGATCGCCAAGGGGATCAACGTCAACGTCACGCTGCTGTTCTCGCAGGAATCCTATGCGCGGGTGGCGGAAGCCTATGCGATGGGGCTGGAGGAGCGGGTGAAGAAGGGCGAGCCGGTCGACCGGATCGCCAGCGTCGCCAGCTTCTTCGTCAGCCGCATCGATTCCTCGATCGACAAGGCGATCGACCAGCGCGTGAAGGACGGCGATCCGGAGGCCGAGGCGCTGAAGGCGATCCGCGGCAAGGTGGCGATCGCCAACGCAAAGCTCGCCTATCAATGGTATCTGGACTTCATCAAGTCCGACCGCTGGCAGGCGCTGGCCGCAAAGGGCGCGCAGCCGCAGCGGTTGCTCTGGGCATCGACGGGTACCAAGGACCCGGCCTATCCGGACACGCTGTATGTCGACACGCTGATCGGGCCGGACACGGTGAACACCATGCCGCCCAAGACGATGGATGCGTTCCGCGAGCGTGGCACGGTGGCGAACACGCTGACCGCCGATGTGGACGATGCGCGCCACGTACTGGCCGAAGCCGAGCGGCTGGGGCTGGACCTGAACGGCGTGACGGGCCGGCTGGTCGAGGAGGGCGTGGCGTCCTTCACCACCGCGTTCGACGATCTGCTGGGTGCGATCGCCAAGAAGCAGCCGGCCGAGGCGTAAAGCCGATCAGGGGGAGGGACCTTAAACCGGGTTGCGTTGTTCGCAGCCCCTCACTCTCCCCACGGCAGGGCCGTGGGGTCCTTCCCTCTCTGCCGGGTGGCGAGGGCAATATTGAGTAGGAGCGTTTGCATGAAAATCGGTCTGATCGGTCTTGGCCGGATGGGCGGCAACATCGCGCGGCGGTTGATGAAGGCCGGCCATGAGGTCGTCGCCTGGGATCGCGATGCGGCGGCGGTGGAGAAGCTGACCGCGGACGGCGCGCAGGGCGCCAGCGGTATCGCGGACATGGCGACCAAGCTGGACAGTCCCGCCATCTGGTGGGTGATGCTGCCCGCAGGCGGCCCGACCGAGGACACGATCCAGCAGATCTGCGCCGACGCGAAGGCGGGCGACATCGTGATCGATGGCGGCAACAGCTTCTACAAGGACGATATCCGCCGCGCCAAGGAACTGCGGGAAAAGGGCATCGAATATGTCGATGTCGGCACGTCCGGCGGCGTATGGGGGCTGGATCGCGGCTATTGCATGATGATCGGCGGCAGCGAAGAGACGGTGCGCTATCTCGACCCGATCTTCGACACGCTGGCGCCGGGCACGGGCGACATCGTCCGCACGCCGGGCCGCGTCGCCGAAAAGGCCGACCCGCGTGCCGAAAAGGGCTATATCCATGCCGGACCCGCGGGTGCCGGGCATTTCGTGAAGATGATCCACAACGGCATCGAATACGGCCTGATGCAGGCCTATGCCGAGGGCTTCGACATTTTAAAGTCGAAGAATTCCGACAAGCTGCCGGAAGATGAACGCTTCGACCTGAACCTGACCGACATTGCCGAGGTGTGGCGGCGGGGCAGCGTGATCTCGTCCTGGCTGCTCGATCTGACCGCAAGTGCGCTGGCCAAGGACGAGATGCTGGAACAATTCTCCGGCCATGTCGCAGATTCGGGCGAGGGCCAGTGGACGATCGATGCGGCGATGGAGGAAAAGGTGCCGGCCAATGTGCTGACCGCCTCGCTGTTCGCGCGCTATCGTAGCCGCGTGGAGCATACCTTCGGCGACCAGGTGCTGTCGGCCATGCGCTTCGGCTTTGGTGGCCACACCGAAATCCCGCAATGACGACGCCGATCCGGCTCGTCGTCTCCGATGTCGACGGCACGCTGGTCGATCCCGACAAGACGCTGCGCCCCGCCACGATCGCGGCGGTGCGGCGGCTGGAGGCGGCGGGCGTCGGCTTCACGATCATCAGTGCGCGGCCCCGGTCGGGGCTGATGGCGCTGGTCGAGACGCTGGGGGTCGATGCCCCGGTAGGTGCGTTCAATGGCGGGACGGTGTTCCGCCGGGACGGGACAATCGAGGCGCGCTTTCGCGTGCCCGAACCTGTGGTGCGCGGCGCTCTGGAAGCGGCCCGCGACGTGGCCGTTGATATCTGGGTGTTCGCCGCCGATCGCTGGTATGCCAGCAATCCGGAGGGGGAGCATGTCGATCATGAGCGCATCGCCTCCGCCCAGGAGCCAGTGATCACGCGGGATTTCGATGCGCTGGCGGGCGAGGTCGACAAGATCACCTTTGTCAGCGACGACCCGCCTGTGCTGCGTGCGCTGCATGAGCGGATCGCGGGCGTGCACGGCGACGATGCCACCATCGCGCAGTCGCAGACCTATTATCTCGACATCACCGCGCTGGAAGCAAATAAAGGCAAGGGTGTCGCATCGCTCGCCAAGGCGTTCAACGTGGGCCTAGCGGAGGTCGCCGCGATCGGGGACCAGGCGAACGACCTGCCGATGCTGCTGCGCGCAGGCCTGCCCATCGTGATGGGCAATGCGCCCAGTGCCGTAAAGGCACAGGTGGCGACACATACCCGTTCCAACGCCGAAGACGGCGTGGCACACGCCATTGATACCATTATCTTTCCCCGCACCGGAGTTCGTACATGAAGCAGCTCGTCGCCTTCGACCTCGATGGCACCCTGGCCGAAAGCAAGCAGCCGCTGGGCGATCCGATGGGCGAGGCACTGGCCGATCTGCTGGACGTGGCGCATGTCGCGGTAATCTCCGGCGGGGACTGGCCGCAGTTCGACAAGCAGGTGGCGAGCCGCCTGCCCGAGCGCGCCGACCGGTCGAAGCTGTGGCTGATGCCGACGACGGGCACCAAGCTGTTCACCTGGCAGGACGGGCAGTGGACCACGGTCTATGCCGAGCTGTTCGACGATGCGACCAAGGCCAAGATCCTGGAGGCGTTCGATGCCTCGCTGGAGGCGACCGGCTTCGTGCCCGAGCAGACCTGGGGCGAGCGGATCGAGGATCGCGGCAGCCAGATCACCTTTTCCGCACTGGGCCAGCAGGCGCCGGTCAAGGAAAAGGAGCATTGGGACCCCAAGTTCGAGAAGCGCAAGGTGATCCAAGCCGACCTGAAGAAGCGCCTGCCGGGCCTGTCGATCAACATGGGCGGCGCGACCTCGATCGACATCACGCAGGAAGGCGTCGACAAGGCGTACGGCCTGAAGCGCCTGCGCGACGAGAGCGGCATCGCGCTGGATGCGATGATGTTCATCGGCGATGCGATCTTCCCCGGCGGCAACGATTATCCTGCCAAGGAGCTGGGTCTGGACACGGTGCGCGTGCGCGATCCGGAGGAAACGCTGGCGGTGATCGCCGGGATCGTTGCCTGCCTGAAGTGAGCGCGGCGCTGGCATTGCGCGAACGGACCGCCGCCGCACATGCGGCGGTGGATGCGGCCTTTGCAGGCTATGACCTTGCGGATGCCGGGGGCTATCGGGCCTTCCTGATTGCGCATGCGCGGGCTTTGCCAGCGGTGGAGGCGTGGCTTTCGGGCCGTGCAGGCATGCCCGACTGGCGGCCGCGTGCGGGGGCGCTGGCGGAGGATCTGGCGGCGCTTGGCGTCGAAACGCCGGCGCCCTTGCCGTTCGCCTTGCCCGATGACGATGCGGCGGCCTGGGGCGCGCTCTACGTGGTCGAGGGATCCCGGCTGGGCGGGGCGATGCTGGCACGCGACGTCGGGGCGGGATTGCCGCGAGCGTATCTCTCCGCAGTGTTTGAGCCGGGGGAGTGGCGTTCCTTACGCGCGGCGCTGGATGCGGCGCTGGTGGACGAGGGCGCGCTGGACCGGGCCGTTGGTGCGGCGGAGGCGACGTTCGGGTTGTACCAACGGGCTTTGGTGTAGCTTCCTCTCTCCTTCGGGGAGAGGAAGGGGACCCGCGGCGTGAGCCGTGGGGAGGATGAGGGGTAGCCAGCGGTGCTGCGCGTGGGGCAGCCCCTCACCCCAGCCCTCTCCCCGAAGGGGAGAGGGAGCAGGATTGTCACTGCTTAATGGGTGTCAGCTTGGCCGATCCTCGATCGGGGCGGTGACGATCACGCGCAGGCCGGGCTGGTTGTCGACATGGTCGATGGTGCCGGACAGGCGGGACATCATGGCGGTCATCATGCGGCTGCCGAAGCCGGCCCCGTCCCCCGTCTTGCCGCGGCCATCGTCGGCCACGATCAGGCGCAGGCGGTTGCGATGCTGTTCCAGCGAAATGGCGATCGGCCCGGCCGCGCCGCCATAGGCATATTTGGTCGCGTTGATGAGCAGTTCGGTGGTCACCAGCCCAAGATTGATCGCCCGGTCGGTGGGCATCAGGACGGGGGCGAGGTCGAGGCGGATCAACTGCGCCCAGTCGGCGCCCAGCGACGCCTTCATGTCGCCGACCAGTTCCTCCAGATAGCGGGCGAGGTCGACCGTCTGGATCTGGTCGTCGCGGTAGAGACGGCGATGGACCAGCGCGACCGCGGACAGGCGCGCCTGCGCCTCCGACAGATGCGCGCGCACGGTGGGGTCGTTGGCCGCCTTGCTTTGCAGCGACAGAAAGGCCGAGACGAGCTGGAGGCTGTTCTGGACGCGGTGGTCCACCTCCTTCATCAGCACGTCCTTCTGCTGGAGCAACGCGTCCTTGTCGGCGAGTGTCCGCTGCAACTCGGTGTTCAGCGTGCGCAGGCGCTGCGTCTGGTGGATGTCGTGCAACGCGCGGCGCAGGCGATGCGCGGCCTCGATCTCCTCCAGCGTCCAGTGGCGGGCGCGACCGCGCACCGTTTCCACCCAGCTTTCGAACGAGGCGCGCGGCGACAGGATCTCGCCGGGCTTCAGGTCGACCGCCTTGTGGGGGTTGCCGGCCCATTCGACTTCCTCGACCTGTTCGGCGCGGAACCAGAGCAGGACGGCGCCGTCATCGACCAGCGGCAGTGCGAGCAGCCCGCTGGCTCGGTCCGAATAATCCGCAGCTTCCGGTACATGCTGCGCCAGCTCGTGCGTCGCGAACAGGTCGCTGGTGCCGCGTGCACGCACCCAGCGCGCCAGTTCCTGAATGTCGAACGATCCCGGATGGATGCCGTGACAGGCGACCGTCGGACCCTGGACCAGGGCAAAGCCGTCGCTGCGGAACATCTGGCACAGCTCGTTCGACAGCGCGTCCACCGCCTTGCGCAGCGATCCGCTGGTCGCGATGCGGGGCAGCAGGCTGTCTTCCGCGGCGCGCAGGCGCAGACGCTCGCGATAGGTGTCCGCTTCCTCCTTGGCGCGGATCTGGCGGGCAAGGCCGCTGGCGAGCATCGCGGCGGCGGAGCGGGTGGCGGGCGACAGGCGGCGCGGCGCGGCATTGTGGCACGCGATCAGGCCCCAGAGCAGCCCGTCCTTGACGATCGAGATCGAGGCGGACGCGCCAACACCCATATTGTGCAGGTAGCGCAGGTGGATGGGCGATACGCTGCGCAAGCCGACGTCGGACAGGTCGGTAGTCTCGAAGCCGATCGGGCGGAGGGGGGCCGGGGTATAGTCGATCGCCGGGATCGCCCGGGTGCGGTTGCGGATGTAGAGCGCGCGGGCCTGTCTGGGGATGTCGGACGCGGGGAAGTGATGGTGGAGAAACGTGCCGGTATCGGGCGCGGCATCCTCGGCGACGACGCGACCGGCATCGTCGTCGAGAAAGCGGTACACCATGACCCGGTCGAAGCCGGTCAGCGCACGAAAGGCGACCGCGGCACGCTCGCACAGCGATTGCAGGTCGCCGGCCCGCTCGAAGGTGGTCGCGGCGGCATCCAGCCAGGGCAGCACGCTGCCCCGACCCCAGGGCGCGTCCCGCTCGGCGGGTTCCAGCTCGACCAGCAGCCGGTCGCCGCCGCGGTGCAGCGCGACCTCGAACTGCTCGGTGGCGGTGGTCAGCGGCTGCGCGGTCAGGGTGGAGCCCAGGCCGACCATGGTGTTGGCGAGGAGCGCGGAGATATCCTGTGCGAGCAGATCGGACAGCGTGCGGCCCAGCCAGTCGGGCGCAAGCCGTTCCTCCAGCGCGCCGGCACCCGCGATCACGGTCAGCGTGGCCGGATCGGCGACCAGCAGCAGGCCGTGGGGCTGGATGGCACCCGGGATATGGATCGGCTCGCGATCGCAGACCGTTAGATCGGCGCCGATCGGCGGCGTTACGGGCAACGTTGCCATGGGTACACATCTCTCACTGGATGGCAGCCGCATGCCGGTTTTCGAGCGGCGTTGCAAATTTGGAAGAGAAATGCCGAATACCGTACAAAGAGCGCTCTTCCCCTCAAGACCGAATTGAAGCTAGAAGCGAAAGAAAATTACAGACCCGGAGAGGCCATGATCGACGATTTCGACTTCGCGCTCGGCGAGAGCGCGGACATGATCCGCGATGCCACGCGACGCTTCGCCACCGACCGTATCGCCCCGCTGGCCGCGCGGATGGATGCGGAGGACTGGTTTCCCCGCGACCTCTGGCCGGAAATGGGCGCGCTGGGTCTGCACGGCATCACCGTCGGCGAGGCGGATGGCGGGCTGGGACTGGGCTATCTGGACCATGTCGTCGCGATCGAGGAAGTCAGCCGCGCCTCGGCCTCGCTCGGCCTTTCCTACGGCGCACATTCCAACCTGTGCATCAATCAGATCAGCCGCTGGGCAAGCCCCGAGCAGAAGGCGAAGTACCTGCCCAAGCTGATCTCCGGCGAACATGTCGGCAGCCTGGCGATGTCGGAGGTTACGGCCGGGTCGGACGTGGTGTCGATGAAGCTGAAGGCCGAGGCGGTCGAGGGCGGGTTCCGGTTGAACGGCACCAAGTTCTGGATCACCAACGCCGCCTATGCCGACACGCTGGTCGTTTATGCCAAGACGGGGGAGGGAAGCCGCGGGATCACGGCCTTCCTGATCGAGCGCGACATGCCGGGCTTCGCGATCGGGCAGAAGATCGACAAGATGGGCATGCGCGGATCGCCGACCGCCGAGCTGGTCTTTACCGACTGTTTCGTGCCGGCGGAGAATGTGATGGGGCCGCTGAACGGCGGCGTCGGCGTGCTGATGAGCGGGCTGGATTACGAGCGCGCGGTACTGGCGGGCATCCAGCTTGGCATCATGCAGGCCTGCCTCGACGTGGTGGTGCCCTATGTCCGCGAGCGCGAGCAGTTCGGGCAGGCGATCGGGACGTTCCAGCTTATCCAGGCCAAGGTGGCCGACATGTATGTCGCGCTCAATTCCTCGCGCGCCTATGTCTATGCGGTCGCGCGGAGCTGCGACGCGGGGCGGACGACGCGGTTCGATGCGGCGGGCGCGATCCTGCTGGCGAGCGAGAATGCGGTCAAGGTTTCGCTGGACGCGATCCAGGCGCTGGGCGGGGCGGGCTATACCAAGGACTGGCCGGTGGAGCGCTTCGCACGCGATGCCAAGCTGCTCGACATCGGTGCAGGGACGAACGAGATCCGCCGCATGCTGATCGGCCGCGAACTGATCGGCGCCAAGCCGAAGGTCGCGCAATGAGGGTGCTGCCGAGCGCGGTGCAGACGGAAGCCGAAGCATTCCGCGCCAATGCCGCGCATAATCGCGCGCTGGCCGAGCGGCTGCGCGCCGATGTCGCGATCGCCGGGCTGGGCGGCAGCGAGGCGTCGCGCGAACGCCATGTCGGCCGGGGCAAGCTGTTGCCGCGCGAACGGGTGGAGCGGCTGCTCGACCCCGCCTCGCCGTTTCTGGAAATCGGACAGCTGGCGGCGAACGGCCTTTATGGCGGGGAGGTGCCCGGCGCGGGCGTGATCGCCGGGATCGGCTGGGTATCGGGGCGGCAGGTGATGATCGTCGCCAACGACGCGACGGTGAAGGGCGGCACCTATTACCCGCTGACCGTGAAGAAGCATCTGCGCGCGCAGGAGATCGCGGCGGAAAACCGGCTGCCCTGCCTGTATCTGGTCGATTCGGGCGGCGCGAACCTGCCGCATCAGGCGGAGGTGTTTCCCGACCGCGACCATTTCGGGCGCATCTTCTTCAACCAGGCGCAGATGTCGGCGGCGGGCATCCCGCAGATCGCGTGCGTGATGGGAAGCTGCACTGCGGGCGGCGCCTATGTGCCGGCCATGTCGGACGAGACGGTGATCGTGCGCGAGCAGGGCACGATCTTTCTGGCCGGGCCGCCACTGGTCAAGGCGGCGACGGGCGAGGTGATCTCTGCCGAGGAACTCGGCGGGGCGGAAACGCATGGCCGGCGATCGGGCGTGGTCGATCATGTCGCGGAGAATGACGAGCACGCGCTGACCCTGTTGCGCGATATCGTCTCCACGCTGCCGCCGCAGATGGCGGCGCCGGTCAACATGGCGCCCCCACGCGCGCCGCTCTATTCGGCGGAGGAACTGTACGGACTGATCCCGTCGGACGTGCGGGCGCCCTATGACGTGCACGAGGTGATCGCGCGGATCGTCGACGGTTCGGAATTCCATGCGTTCAAGCCGCTCTACGGCACCAGCCTGGTTTGTGGCTTTGCGCATATCCATGGCCAGCCGGTCGCGATCCTGGCGAATAACGGCGTGCTGTTCTCCGAGAGCGCACAAAAGGGAGCGCATTTCATCGAGCTGGCATGCCAGCGGCGTATCCCGCTGCTGTTCCTGCAGAATATTGCGGGTTTCATGGTGGGCGGCCGGTACGAGGCGGAGGGTATCGCCAAGCACGGGGCCAAGCTGGTGACCGCGGTCGCCACCGCGCAGGTGCCCAAGATCACGGTGGTGATCGGCGGCAGCTTCGGCGCGGGCAATTACGGCATGTGCGGACGGGCCTATTCCCCGCGCTTCCTGTTCACCTGGCCCAATGCGCGGATCAGCGTGATGGGCGGCGAACAGGCGGCGAGCGTCCTGGCCACCGTCCACCGCGATGCCGCCCGCTGGAGCGAGGAGGAGGCGGATGCCTTCAAGGCGCCGATCCGCGCGAAATATGAGGAAGAGGGCAATCCCTGGTACGCGACGGCGCGGTTGTGGGACGATGGCATCATCGATCCCGCGCAGACGCGCGACGTGCTGGGCCTGGCGCTGGCCGCGACGCTGAACGCGCCGATCCCGGAACGCGCGGCCTTCGGCGTGTTCCGGATGTAGTGCGCGATGGCGATGGATCTGTGCATCGACGGCGCGAGCATCGTGGACGAGGCGGACTTCCATGCCCGCATCCGTGATGCGTCCGGCGTCGACTGGTATGGCGGCAGCCTGGATGCGCTGTTCGACCTGCTGGTTGCCGTTGTCGATCCGCCGATCGCCATTCGCCTGCGCCATGCCGCGGCTGCTCGCCTGACGGTCGGCGCGCGGTTCGATCGTATCCTGACCGTGATCCTGGACGCCATCGCCCTGCGGGGCGGCACCGCGATCACGCTTGTGCTGGAATCCTGATGATGATCTCTACCCTGTTGATCGCCAATCGCGGCGAGATTGCCTGTCGGGTCATTCGCACGGCGCGGGCGATGGGTGTGCGTAGCGTGGCCGTCTATTCCGAGGCGGACGCGAGCGCGCTGCATGTCGCCTTGGCCGATACGGCGGTGCTGATCGGACCGGCGGCGGCGCGGGACAGCTATCTGCGCGGCGACCGCATCTTGGAGGCGGCACGGGCAAGCGGGGCGGATGCGATCCACCCCGGCTACGGCTTCCTCAGCGAGAATGCCGACTTTGCGCAAGCCGTGATCGATGCCGGCCTGACCTGGGTCGGCCCGAACCCCGACAGCATCCGCGCGATGGGGCTGAAGGATGCGGCGAAGGCGCGGATGATCGCCGCAGGGGTGCCGGTGACGCCGGGCTATCTGGGTGAGGATCAGGGCGAGGCGCGGTTGGCGGCGGAGGCCGATGCGATCGGCTATCCCGTGCTGATCAAGGCGGTTGCGGGCGGCGGCGGCAAGGGGATGCGGCGGGTGGACGCGCCCGGCGACTTCGCTGCGGCGCTCGCCTCGTGCCGGCGCGAGGCGGCGGCGTCGTTTGGCGACGATCGCGTCCTGATCGAGAAATATATCCTGTCGCCACGCCATATCGAGGTGCAGGTGTTCGGTGACGGCCACGGCAATGTCGTGCATCTGTTCGAGCGCGATTGTTCGTTGCAGCGGCGACATCAGAAGGTGATCGAGGAAGCGCCGGCGCCGGGAATGGACGAGTCGACGCGCGAGGCGGTGTGCGACGCGGCGGTCAGGGCGGCGAAGGCGGTCGACTATGTCGGCGCGGGCACGATCGAATTCATCGCCGATGCGGGCGAGGGCCTGCGCGCCGACCGCATCTGGTTCATGGAGATGAACACCCGGTTGCAGGTCGAGCATCCGGTGACCGAGGCGATCACCGGCGTCGATCTGGTGGAGTGGCAGTTGCGTGTCGCGGCGGGCGAGCCCCTGCCGGTCGCGCAGGCGGACCTGTCGATCCGGGGGCACGCGATCGAGGCGCGGCTCTATGCTGAAGACCCGGCGCGCGGCTTCCTGCCGTCGATCGGACGGCTGGAGGCGTTCGACCTGGGCGACGGGGCCGGCATCCGCATCGACACCGGCGTGCGGCAGGGCGATGCGGTGACGCCCTATTACGATCCGATGATCGCCAAGGTGATCGCGTGGGGGCACACGCGCGAGGACGCACGCGTGGCCCTGCGCGACAGGCTGGCCGGCGCGACGGTGTGGCCGGTGCGCAGCAATGCGGGCTTTCTGGTGCGGGCGCTGGAGCATCCGGCGTTCGTGTCGGGGACGGTGGATACCGGGCTGATCGCGCGGGAGGGCGACGCGCTGTTGCCGCCGGCACAGCCCGATGCGGCGGTGCTGGCGGCGGCGGCGACGGCGATGGTGCAGCCCGGGCCGCTGGCGGGCTTCCGGCTGAATGCCGCGGCGCGGTGCGAGGCGCGGGTGCTGCTGGACGGGCAGGCGGTGACGGTGACGCTGGGGGCGGCGGCGGAGCGGCCGGCCGCACCCTATGTGATGCAGGGCGGGCAGAGCTGGACGCTGGCGCCGTGGCGGGTGGATGGTGCCGCGGCCGGGGGCGCGTCCGACGGGGCGATCCTGTCGCCGATGCCGGGGCGGATCATCGCGGTGGCGGTGGAGCAGGGGGCGCAGGTGGTGCGCGGCCAGCCGCTGGTGACGCTGGAGGCGATGAAGATGGAACATGCGCTGGTCGCGCCGTTTGACGGGGTGGTTGCCATGCTGGACGCGGTGACGGGCGGGCAGGTCGCCGAGGGGCGGTTGCTGGTGCGGATCGAGAAGGACGCGGCATGAGCGGGCGCACATTCGAGGGGTGGACGATCGGCGACCGGATCGAGCATCCGATCCGCCGGACGGTGACCGAGACGGACAACCTGCTGTTTTCCACCATGACGCACAATCCGCAGCCGCTGCACCTGGATGTCGAGGCGGCGCGGGCGAGCGAGTTCGGGCAGATCCTGGTCAACGGCACCTTCACCTTTGCCCTGATGGTCGGGCTGTCGGTGGGGGAGACGACGCTGGGGACGCTGGTCGCCAATCTGGGCTATGACGAGCTGGTGATGCCCCACCCGGTGTTCCTGGGCGACACGCTGCGCGCGACGACCGAGGTGGTGGCGCTTCGCGACAGCCGTTCGCGGCCCGAGGCGGGGCTGGTGACGTTCCGGCACGAGGCACTGAACCAGCGCGACCAGATCGTCTGCCGATGCCTGCGGACCGCGCTGGTACGGCGGGGCTGAGCGGGCCGGCACCGCAAAACAGGCAGGCCTCCCCCGCTACAGGCGATAGCGCAGGCCGATCCACAGCGTGCGGGGGACGGCGCGCTCGACGATGCCCGCGCCGGAAAAGCCGGTTTCCACCGTCTCGTCGCCGATATTTTCGGCCCGGGCCTCGACCGCGAGGGTGGGGGTGAGGGGAAGCGAGGCAAAGGCATCGACCGTGGTTGCGGCGGCCAGCGCGCGGCTGTTCTGGTCGTCATCGAACTGGCGGGCGACGTGGCGGACGGTGGCGGTCAGCGCGGCGCGCCCCTGCGTATAGCCGAGCGTGCCCGAGACCTGATCGCGCGGCGTCTGCGCCGGGCGCAGATCGTCGAGCGCGGCGGCAGGACCGGATCCCTGGACACGGGCATTGGTGTGGGACCAGCTTGCGCGGGCGAGCAGGGGGCCGCGCGTCCAGCGGCCGTCCAGCTCGAAGCCGTGGGCGCGCACCGCATCGAGGTTGCGGCGGACGCGGTAGGTGCCGCCGGCGGCGACGAAGCCGACGCCGGGGAAGGTGCCGGGGCCGGCGCCGGCAGTGACGTTGGCGATGGCGTCGGTCAGCCGGTTGTAGAAATAGGTGGCCGAGACGCGGACACCGGGAAGCGGGGTCAGGTCGATCCCGCCCTCCACCCCGGTCAGATGTTCGGGGTTCAGGTCGGGGTTCGCCGCGGTGGCGTCGGCACCGACTCGAAAAGGACGATAGAGTTCGTTGAGCGTCGGCAGGCGCCAGCCGCGATAACCGGCGACCCGCAGGGTGACGGGTTCGGCGGGGCGGAAGGCGAGGCCGGCGCGGCCGGTCCATTCGGTGCCGGAGCGATCGGCAAAGCGTGCATCGGTCAGCACCGCGGAGGTGGCCAGCGTACGCTCGGCCAGCATGCCGCCCCTGATCTGCCACCCGTCGACCCGGCCGCCGGCGGTGAGGGTCAGCGCGCCGGCCTCCACGCTGCCATCGGCGAACAGGCCGGCGGTGCGCGAGGCGCCCCCCGCCTCGCGCCGGCGGGTCGGAAGGCCGGCGACGAAGGTGTAGAGTTCCTGCGTCTTGCCCGACACGTCGCGGATATCGGCGCCGATGCGCAGGGCGACCTGCTCGCCGATCGGGGGCGCGACCTCCAGCCGGGCGCCGAGGCCGGTGGCGGGAGTGTTATACTGGTCCAGCGTCTGCGTGGCGGTGGTGCGGGCGGCGTTGATCGCGGCGAAGCTGGAGGCGAAGGCGCGCGTCTGAAGATAGGCGAGCGCCGACCAGCCCCAACGTCCGCGCCCGACGAGGCGGATGCTGGCGTCGGCGCCCTCCGACTGGTTGGCGGTAAAGGCGGTGCCGCGCTCGCGCCGGTCGGTAAAGGCGGAGACGTTCATCTGCACCTCCGTATCGGGTGTAATGCTGGCGACGCCGCGGATCGCGCCCGAGGCCTGTTCGAAGGGGGCGGGGCGATCGACCGGGCCACGCTGCGCGGCGATCGTCGGGATGAAGCCGTCGCCGCGCGTATAGGCGCCGGCGATCGTCGCGAAGCCGCCAGGGCGGACGAGCGAGGCGGCCCCTTGCGCATCGACCGAGTCGCGGCTGCCATAGGCGGCATAGAGGTCGACCGGGCTGAGCTGGTCGGGGGTGGCGCTGTCCAGTTCGATCGTGCCGGCGAGCGCGCCGGGGCCCTGATAGCCCGAGCCGCCGCCCCGGGTGACGCGCACCCGGCCGAGGCGACCGGTGGCATAAGCCGGGAAGGCGACCCAGCCGCCGAACGGATCAGTCTGGGGCACGCCATCGAGCAGGAGGAGCGTGCGGCTGGCGGCGTTGCCGCCCAGTCCGCGCAGGGTGATGCCCTGGCTGGTCGGATTGGCCGAGCGGCTGTCGGAGCGGCGGAACTGTTGCAGGCCGGCGACGTCGGCCAGCACGCTTTCCAGACGGTTGCTGCCGCTTTGCAGGATGCGGTCGCGGTCGATCGTCACCACGTCGAAGGCGCGGTCGCCGGGGGCGTCGTCCAGCCCGCGCCCGGTGAC